>NZ_SFBY01000028.1:0-15026 GCF_007095505.1 Microcystis sp. M_QC_C_20170808_M3Col | reverse complement strand
GGGATAGAGAGGTGCGTAGTTCACCCAAGGAGAATTAATCTCTCGAAGTAAAAGTGAAGGGAATTTCTGAAATGGAATTCAGTCTGTCTATATTTGACTATACTTTTACTAACTATGATATTCAGCTTTTCATTCTACCTTGTTTGAGTTAGCGATCGCTTTTTCTTAACTTCTCCAAAAGTTGCACACGGGTTGACCTGAAGTCTGTTATATTTTGTGAGAAAGCCGTTCACCCTGACAGCAGGGCATTATTCTGTAGGAGCGCACGGCCTGGACAACCCCTGAGATAACCTTTTCTGCACCACAAACGCGGGATATCCCTCCGCAACACCTAGAAGGAGAATCTGATGTTCAAAATCGATACTTGCTGTACTCTAGTACCCTACTTTGAAATACAAGAAGGAAAAATTGCTGCCTTTAAGGAACTAAGCCCCAAGTTCATTGAGAGAACCCGCACCGAAGAGGGCTGTATCCATTATGCTTTTTCCTTTAGCGGTAATATTCTTCATTGCCGCGAGGGTTACGTCGATGCCTCCGCAGTTCTTGCCCACCTACAAAACGTCGGGGAACTGCTAGACGAACTTCTCAAAATCGCCAAGATTATTCGCGTAGAAGTTCACGCTCCCGCTTCCGAAATCGAAAAGCTGCGAGAGCAGTTGGCCTCTCTTAACCCTCAGTTCTTCATTCTCGACGAAGGTATTCGCCGCACCAGCGAAGCCTAACCCCGTACTGACAGAAAAGAGAATGATTTAGGCTTTTTTGAAATCAAAAAGTGCCATTTCTTGGAGTGGTCGGGGGGAAAATTCAGGGACTTTTTCCCCGAAAATTAGGTAATTGACCCTCTGAAAACGGGTAAAACCCTACACCTGATCTCACCCCGGAGGAAGTCCTTGAGCTAGAAGCGATTGGCGAACTCGACCAAATTTTCAGCTACATCAACGCTGTCATTGCCGCCAGAGTAAATGGTCATTCCTAAATCGCTTTACCATATTGTTCGACAACGCGCTAGGTTCCGGTGTGAATACTGTCACTATCCCGAACTCCTCAGTTCCGCCCCTCTTTCGATCGACCATATTCAACCCCAATCCCTCGGTGGTAGCGATACGCTGGACAACCTCGCCCTAGCCTGTCGTCGTTGCAATGAAAGGCGTTATAACTTCACAACGGGGATTGACCCAGAAACCGAGGCAGAAGCTTCACTGTTCAACCCACGCCAGCAAATTAAGTAGGTAGGCGTTAAAAATTATCAGATGCCCCCTTATCAAGGGGGATCCCCCCGCCTACCGGCACCCCCCTTATCAAGGGGGGCAGGGGGGATCGAACCTAAAGTCCATTTTTCATTTAATTATAACCAGCTACTTATTTGCTTAATTTAAGTTATGAACTTCAATCTTTATCTGGAAGAGGAATTAAGTCAGCAACTACAGGCTTTATCTCGCTCTACAGGCAAATCCCAGAATGCTTTGATCCGAGAAGCAATACAGCTTTTAATTACCACAAAAGAACAGTCGCAATGGTCGTCAACTATCCTTAATTTTCAAGGGGTAAGTGATGGTATTATTTTTGAAGCTTATAGAGAGGAACTTTCCCCACCTAGAGAAGATGAGGTGATTTAGTGCTGGTTTTACTCGATATTTGTACGATTAGTGATTTTGTCAAAGGTGATAGCAACACTCTAGGGCAGATCAAAAATTATACTAAATCTGGTTATTAAAAACTGATTATTTATTCCCTTTTTGCCTTTTGCATGAGTAGAAAACGGGTTTCTCCGAGAAACCCGTTTTCTGTGCGTTACTCAACGGATTTAAAAATTAGGTAAAACCCTACACTCGGCCACCGGGAAAAACTTTTTCAGCATACCCTAAATACTGGCTTTCTCTCTTCAATGGCTGATTCTGCGAAGTTGCTCCAGAAGTTGCTCAAGAATGTCTTCCATCTCTTCCGGGCTGCTGCCCATATTCCTGGCCGGTCCGCGCAGGAATTGTTTAACCGTTATCTTTTTATCGCGGAAGTCCCGGACAAAATTATAGATTTTTTCGGTGGATTGAACTTGTAATTTCATCTCCTCTAGCATTTGCTCAATCGGGTCGATGCCATCCTTCTCACGAGCGCGACTGGCCTTCACCATCTCGCCTTCCGGGGTATTTCGCACCGATCGCAGTTCTCTTTTCAGGTTCTCGTATTGCTTTTTGAGTAGTTCGTTATTGGTTTCAACCCTCTCGCACTGTCGTTTGAGGTCGCTTTCCGATGAGCCTTCAACCTCGAAAGAGTCTCCCATTTGATGCTGTCGTTCGATTTCGAGCAGTCTGGCAATATCTCCCTCTTTATAGGCGCGGTTGACCTCCTTCATAATCTCGTTGTGACGCATCCGAGTTTCGGGATCCGTAACCTTGTCGGGGTGAAAAATCTCAGCCATTCTCAGGAAAGTGCGGCGTATTTGTCTAGATTCAGGAGATTTAGGCGAGCTTTCAGGTGATATCTCTGCTCCATCATCGTGACGTTCATAGGAGTCTCCCCCAGAGAAGAAATCCTGCGCGGATTGCTCTGATGATCCTTCTGGTTCTTCGTCTCCGAAAAGTTCGTCCAGTTCTTCATCTCCATCCTCAAATTTCGGGCTAATCACCCCCGTTAACTGAAGTGTCTGGTAAATTCCGAGAATCCTTTTTTTTGTCTGCTGCCCCAATTTTCTAGCAGTGAGGATTTCGTCAAAAAGGGCGTGTATTTCGCGGTCGAGGTCGGTAAGTTTTTGATAGAGGGGTTGCCCTCTCTGAAAAATCTCCGTCGCCAGGGAACGCATCTGGTCGAGGAATTTCTTCAGTTCGTTGCGCTTTCTGCCAATCTGCTTGAGGAGCCACTGATGCTCCTCCTCTAAAGCTTGGAGACGAAAATGTAGGGAAGAGAGCGCCAAGGAAGGTGAGGTGGGCGAATCAGAGGAGTTCGGTGATTTCGGCTTTTTAGATCTGGTCATTACTTTAGCGTGAAAGCATATTGTCCATTCTACCAAGCCGGAAGGAGCCGCATTCCTAAAACTCACCCTTGGCTCATTTTATTGTTTCTCCCCACCTCCCTGCTCCCCACTCCCCACTTCCCCACTCCCCACTTCCCCACTTCCCCAACCTCCCCCACTTCCCCACTTCCCCCACTTCCCATCACCCCAAGTCCACAGACAGGCTTAAGTGCCTAGAAACTAGATATATCAATGGTCTTAATTAATTCTTATCAATCGAATTAAATTTTTGTAAATAAAATTCTCGATCGGATTAATTATTTTTTCCAAATTCCGCTAGACTTATTTAGTAAGTTCAATTGAGACTCAATATTCCATAGCTAAATTTCTATAGCACAGGCTAGAGGGAAAGTTTAGCGAGGGATTCCTTTCCCCATAATTCAGCACACATACTTGCTTTAGCAGCAGGCAGGAGAATTCCATGTCCAATTTTTCGAGACGGAAATTTTTAACCACGGCGGCAGTTTCAGCGGCAGGGGCTGTTGTCCTCAAAGGTTGTCTGGGTAATCCCCCCGACAGTACGGGTGGAACTGCCAGCACTACACCCGCTTCCCCGGTTGCTTCTCCCGTCGCCATCGCCCCCGAACAAGCTCCTGAAACCACCAAAATTAAATTAGGTTATATTCCTATCGTTGAGGCCGCACCTTTAATTATTGCCAAGGAAAAAGGCTTTTTCGCTAAACACGGGATGCCCGATGTGGAAGTCTCCAAACAAGCAAACTGGGGATCCGCTAGGGATAACGTCGAAATTGGCGCAGATGCGGGCGGAATTGACGGGGGACAGTGGCAAATGCCCATGCCTTACCTAATTTCCGAGGGACTAATCACCAAAAATAACGTTAAAGTCCCCATGTATGTGTTAGCGCAGTTAAACACCCAGGGTAACGGAATTGCGATCGCAAGTAAACACGAGGGCAAAAATATCGGTTTAGACCTGAAACCCGCCAAAGATTACATCCTCGGCATGAAAACGACGGGAACTCCCTTCAAAGCCGCCTATACTTTCCCGAAAGCTAACCAAGACTTCTGGATTCGTTACTGGTTAGCCGCCGGTGGTATTAACCCCGATACGGATGTTAACCTAATTGCCGTACCCGCGGCCCAAACCGTGGCCAACATGAAAACGGGAACCATGGATGCGTTTAGTACCGGCGATCCTTGGCCGGCGCGAATTGTGGCTGATCAGATCGGTTTTATGTCAGCTTTAACCGCAGAAATCTGGCCCTATCACCCGGAAGAATACCTCGCTATCCGCGCCGATTGGGTGGATAAAAACCCGAAAGCCACCAAAGCGGTGTTAAAAGCAGTCATGGAAGGGCAGCAATGGCTAGATCAAGAGGCAAATCGAGCAGAAGCGGCGGCAATTCTCGCTAAACCGGCTTATTTCAACCTCAAAGAAGAACTTATCGCCGGTCCCCTCAAAGGAATACAGAAAATGGGTGACGGTAAACCGGAAATCACCGACAAAAATAAAGGGGTTTTCTACTGGAAAGATCCTGCTGGTAGCGTTTCCTATCCCTACAAGAGTCATGATCTCTGGTTTTTAACCGAAAGTGTTCGTTGGGGTTTCTTGCCGAAAGAAACTTTAACCACTGCCTCAGCATTAATCGACAAAGTTAACCGCGAGGATCTTTGGAAAGCGGCAGCTACAGAATTAGGAGTTGCCGCGGCCGATATTCCCACCAGTACCTCCCGCGGTGTCGAAAAATTCTTTGATGGCAAAACTTTTGACCCCGCTAATCCCCAAGCTTATCTCGATAGTTTGGAGATCAAAAAATAGCGAGTTTTTCCCGGTAGGCTAGGGTCATAAAATATCTAGTCTATTAATCCCAAAAGTGTTTTCTTCTCTCCCCAATCAAGTAACTTTATCTTCAACAAAGGAAAACGGCAAAATGGCAAGTAGCGTCAGCAGAAAAAGTAACGGTGGTTTCAACTTCGGTAAATTCTGGAAAAAGCATTCCCAAGATATTCTTCCCCCTATTATCGGTACCTTGGGTTTTCTGATTGTTTGGCAATTAGTTTCGATGCTGGGATTAATCAAATTACCCCCCCCATCTGACCTAATCACCAATGAACGGACTCGTACTTATTTAATGTATCCCTTCTTTGATCGTGGAGGTATTGATAAGGGACTATTCTGGCAAACTTTAGCGAGTCTGCAACGGGTATTAATCGGTTATTTTTTTGCCGCAGTGGTGGGTATTGGAGTGGGGATTATGGTCGGTTTAAATTCTTTCTTAAATAAGGCACTCGATCCCCTTTTTCAATTCCTGAGAACAGTTCCTCCTCTCGCTTGGGTTCCCCTATCTTTGGCCGCTTTACAACAAAACCAACCCGCGGCTTTATTCGTTATCTTTATTACCGCAGTTTGGCCGATTTTGATCAATACTACCGTCGGTGTCCAACAAATTCCCCAAGACTATATCAACGTTAAACAAGTCTTGCAATTGTCCAGCAAAAAATTCTTCTTCAAGATATTAATTCCCTCGGCACTTCCCTACATCTTCACTGGTTTGAGAATTGCGATCGGTTTAGCTTGGTTAGCGATTATCGCCGCTGAAATTGTTATGTCGGGTATCGTCGGTATCGGTTTCTTTATCTGGGATGCCTACCAAAATAACTACATCAGTGATATTATTCTCGCGCTGTTTTATATCGGTGGTGTGGGTTTATTACTCGATCGCTTTATGGCTTGGTTGCAAAATCAAATCGTTCGTCAATAGGGGATAAATGGGGAAAATTTCCCCATTTTCAAATAACTGAAACTTGAGGAAATTTAAGGAGAAAAAACTATGAGTTTGTTTGTCGCTGTCGATAACATTGATAAGGTCTTCCCCCTCAGTGGTGGCGGTGAATATGTGGCCTTGAAAGGGATTGATTTACAGATAAAAAAAGGGGAATTTATCTCCCTCATCGGTCACTCTGGTTGCGGAAAATCCACCCTCTTAAACATGATCGCCGGTTTAGACTTGCCCACGGAAGGAGTGGTGACTTTGCAAGGTCAAAGCATTAAAAAACCGGGTCCCGATCGCATGGTAGTTTTCCAAAACTATTCCCTTTTGCCCTGGTTAACCGTCAAAGAAAATATTACCCTCGCCGTCGATCAAGTTCTCGCCCAACTATCAGAAACCGAAAGAAAAGCCGAAGTCGAAAAATATATCGATCTGGTCAATCTTCGTCATGCAGTGGATAAACGTCCCAACGAATTATCGGGGGGGATGAAACAACGGGTAGCGATCGCTCGCGCCCTAGCCATCCGTCCGAAAGTGCTACTTTTAGACGAACCCTTTGGCGCGTTAGATGCCCTGACTAGAGGTAATCTACAGGAACAGTTAATGCAGCTGTGCGAAGAATACGAAATGACCTCGGTAATGGTGACGCACGATGTGGATGAAGCGGTGTTATTATCCGATCGCATCGTCATGCTCACCAACGGTCCTGGCTCAAAAATTGGCGGTATTTTGGAAGTAGATATCCCCCGTCCCCGCAAACGCATGGAAGTGGTAGAACACCCCAGTTACTACAGTCTCCGGAGCGAAATTATCTATTTCCTCAACCAACAAAAACGGATCAAAAAACTGCGCGCTCGCAAGGTCGAAGTTATTGCCCGTCACGGTTTAGAAAAAGTCAATCTAGAAATCGGTTTTGTTCCCCTCACCGCTTGCGCTCCCCTAGCAGTGGCCAAAGAAAAGGGATTCTTCACTAAACATGGTCTAGATGAGGTGAATTTAGTCCGGGAAACCAGTTGGCGAGGCATTGTGGACGGGATCGCGGGGGGATTCCTCGACGGGGCGCAAATGCCCTCAGGAATGCCCACCTGGTTAACCGTCGGTGGTTATCAGGAGCAACCTTTGCCGATTGTCAGCGCCCTGACTATGACTCGTAACGGTAACGGTGTCACCCTCGCTAAACGCTTCTATGACGAGGGAGTGATTGACGGTAATGCTTTAAAACAGATGCTATTGGAATCCCGGGAGCAGCGCCATATTTTTGGCATGGTTCACCCCTCCTCCATGCACAATTTGCTCCTGCGTTACTGGTTAGCGGCCTCTGGTATTGACCCGGATAAAGATGTTCACCTCGAAACTATTCCCCCGGCCCAAATGGTAGCTGACCTGAAAACCGGCAGTATTGACGGTTACTGTGTCGGTGAACCCTGGAATCTACGGGCCGCCATGGAAGGTATCGGTTACACCGTCGCTACCGACTTAGAAATCTGGCAGGGCCACCCGGGTAAGGCCCTGGGAGTCCGGGAAGATTGGGCCAATAAATACCCTAATACCCATGTCGCTTTAGTCAAAGCACTGCTGGAAGGTTGTCGCTACTGTGCCGAGGAAGGGAATCAGGAAGAAATTCGTCAAATCCTCGCCAGTCGTCAGTACCTTAGTACCAATATCGATTATATCCAACTGGGTGATCCCAACTCCTACGCGTGCAGTCTCGATCAACCGATGAAAGAATATGCACACCATCTGTTCTATGGAGAAGGGGTAAATCGTCCCAGTCGTACCGAACACCTCTGGATGATGACCCAAATGGCGCGCTGGGGCCACATTCCTTTCCCCCGTAACTGGGTAGAAATTCTCGAACGCGTCTGTCGGGTGGGTGTCTTTAGTACCGCGGTCCGGGAATTGGGTCTAGGGGATATTAAATATCGTCGCACACCGATCCTTTTATTCGATGGTATCGAGTTTGATGCCGAGGATCCGATCGGTTATCTCAATAGTTTAGAGATCAAACAAAACATCACCATGGCCGAAGTGGCTATTGATGCTCGTCCTACTGCGGTGGAACCCCGTAAAATCGCCTAACCAGAGGTAAAAGGGGAGATTTTCTCCCCTTTTACCTCTAAAATATGATCCCATTGGATTAAGCCCTGCAACTCTGCCACTTTCTACCTGTCTTTCGACTTTTTAGCGACTATAATTATGTACACCACTACCGACACAATTAACCGAGCAACCCAGACCCCCACTAAAGAAGCTTTTGTCACCATTGAAGGAGTTTCTAAGGTTTACCCCACTCCTAGAGGCCCCTACACCGTCCTCAAGGACGTTAATCTCAGCATCAATGAAGGTGAATTTATCTGCGTGATCGGTCACTCTGGTTGCGGTAAATCGACGCTATTAAATATGGTGTCGGGTTTTTCTTCTCCCACCGATGGCATTGTTAAAGTTAACGGTAAGAAAATTACTAAACCCGGTCCCGATCGCATGGTAGTGTTTCAAAACTATGCTTTATTGCCTTGGTTAAGTGTTTTTGAAAATGTCTATCTCGCGGTAGATGCGGTGTCTCCCAATGCCCCGGAAGCGCAAAAACGCTCGATCGTGCGCGAACATTTAGCTATGGTGGGTTTAACCGAAGCTATGGATAAAACCCCTCCCCAAATCTCCGGGGGGATGAAACAACGGGTTTCGATCGCTCGCGCTCTTTCTATCCGTCCCGAAGTGTTGATTCTTGATGAACCTTTCGGCGCTTTGGATGCGATTACCAAAGAGGAATTACAGGAAGAATTGCTGAAAATCTGGCAAGATAAACGCTGTACGGTGTTGATGATTACCCACGATATCGATGAGGCTCTTTTTCTCGCTGATAAGCTGGTAATGATGACCAATGGACCGGAAGCAAAAATCGGCGAAGTGATGAATATTCATTTCCCCCGTCCCCGCGATCGGGAGAGAATTATGGAGGATCCTGAATATTATCGTCTGCGTAACTATGCCCTCGACTTCCTCTATAATCGTTTCGCTCACGATGATGTTAGCTAGATGTGAGCATTTGTATTAGTTTGGGGTGCGGTTGACTTAATAGCGATCGCACCTAGACTTTTTTTCTAGGGAAACCTTCTTAAAGTAAAATTATCTCTAAGTAGGTAGATGTTAAAAATTGCCAGATACCCCCCTTGTCAAGGGGGGATTAAGGGGGGATCAGCACCCCTTATTAAGGGGGGATTCAGGGGGGATCAGCACCCCTTATCAAGGGGGGATTCAGGGGGGATCAAGGGGGGATCAGCTTACTTGTCAACTAAATAGAAGAATTAGCAATCAAATACAATAATAATTTTTACTTTTTACTTAATTGATCATGCTCAAACAGATACGGAAACTACTTATCAATTTTGGTCAACAATGGCGCGATGAAAATTTCATGAGGTCGATTCATACCATTGAAAACCTAGTTTCTAAGGTTTTATCCGTAGCTTTAATTGTTGTTATTCTTGTTTCTCTTTATGATCTGGTAGTTATCCTAATCAAAGATTTATTTACTACGGAACCCATCGGTTTTTTTAGCAAAACTTTAATTGAAATCTTCGGTTTATTTCTCAATATTTTGATCGCTTTAGAGTTATTAGAAAACGTCACTGCTTACTTAAGAAAACACATCGTACAGGTTGAATTAGTCGTAGTTACTGCCCTGATTGCCATCTCTCGAAAAATTATTATTTTTGATCCCAATAAATACAGTAAAGATGATTTAATTGCCCTCACCGTGGGAACCTTAGCTTTAGCGGCAAGTTATTGGTTAATCAGAAAAGTTAATCGCGATAATCGTTCTTGAAGTAGTTATTAAGTACCCAGACAGAATTAATCACACCAAATTCGATTATTAAAGACTGATTATCTATTGCAAGAGTGCCTATTTCCTATCCTGATATGTAGCCTATACTCAACGGATTTAGTATTAACTTTGTCCAATTACTGATTAGGGAAAGGGGTAGATTTAGAAAACCTAACCCTTCCAAATATTTACTCGACTCTGGAAATATTACCCGCTTTAATCCAACCTTCGCGACCATCGGACAGACGTATGCGCTGCCATTGGCCATCGCTGCTGGTTCCCACCACACTGACCTTAGTATTATAATCCAGACCGCCGAGACGAGTCGATTCACTGGTAGGTTCAGAGCGCAGACTTAAACCGCTTTGCCATGTCACCCGCGCTTGATAACCGGACGATGTGGTTTCTCTTTTTCTTGCTTCGGGACTGGGTTTCGGGGAAGCTTTTGGTGCTGGTGCAGCTTTGGGAGACTCCTTCACCTCAGCTTGGGGTTGTTCTTGGACGGGAGTAGTAGGGATGGGTTTAGCAGCTTTTTCCTCCTTAGTTTCCTCTTTTTTCTCCTCGGTAAAGACGGGTTTAGGAGGATTAGAATTCATACCGGAGAGAAGCATATAGGCGACAGCAGTAGCCCCACCGACCAAAATCGCCACTCCCATGACAAAACCGAGCATAAATTGCAATAAACCAGATAAACGCTTCATATTGGTGCTAAATTAACTGCTAGAATTAACATTAAAACGATCATCGCGAGAGGCTAGACGAGCTTTACCGGACTTAGCCCAATCCTGTAGAAATTGAATCTGTTCTTGGGCAGTGCGAGCTAGGGGGATAATCTGACTAGCGGCCTCAAGCACATCATCGGTGCTAAAGTCGCGATTTTGACTAAAACCGATGTGCATCGCTTCCACGATGGTTTGTTCGATTTCTGCCCCCGAAAAATCGGGAGTTTCGTAGGCTAATCGCTTTATATCATAACTTTTCAGGTTATGGGGCCGAACTTTCCCTAAATGAACGCTAAAAATCTCCTCGCGGGACTTTTGGCTAGGTAGTCCGACAAAAAATATCTCATCGAAGCGTCCTTTTCGCAACATTTCCGGGGGCAAAGATTGGATGTTATTAGCTGTAGCGACGACAAAAACCGGCGATTGTTTCTCGGCTAACCAAGTGATAAAAGTCCCGAAAACCCGGCTGGTGGTTCCCCCGTCGCCTTTTCCATCCGCTCCGGCGAAAGCTTTATCGATTTCGTCTATCCACAGCACACAGGGAGCTAAAGCTTCGGCGAGATTAATCATCTGACGGGTACGCGATTCCGATTCTCCCACCAATCCGCCAAATAAACGCCCCACGTCTAGACGCAGTAGGGGTAAGTGCCAGTGATGGGAAATAGCTTTCGCTGTCAGGGATTTACCCGTCCCTTGAATTCCCACCAATAGTAAACCCCGGGGATTGGGTAAACCGTAGGCGCGAGCGCGTTCACTAAAAGCACCACCGCGACGAATCAGCCAATCTTTGAGATTATCTAGGCCGCCGATGTCAGAAATCTGCTCTGTGGCGGGATAAAAGTCTAATATCTGGGTTTGACGAATCGATTGGCGTTTTTCTGCCAAAATTAATTCCACGTCCTCTGGCTCAATTTTGCCGTGACTGGCTAAACATTTGGCTAAAACCCGACGAATTCTCTCTAGGGATAATCCTTGGGCAGAAAGCACTAATTCATCGAGGAGTGGTTCTTTGAGGGGTTGTCCGGTGGCAGCGATTAATCGCTGGATTTCCTGTTTAATTTCTTCGCCACTGGGGAGGGGAAAATCGACGACGGTGATTACTTCGGTTAGATCCGAGGGGATAGACAGTTCGGGAGCGACGATAATTAGGTTTTTGGGCTGAGATTTCAGGGAACGGGCCAGATTTCGCAATTTTCTGGCGATGGAAATATCTTCTAGAAAGCGCTGGAAATCCCGTAAAATTATGATTGCGGCGATGTTAGTCGGCAGCTTTTCGACGAATTCAAGAGCTTGGAGGGGATTACGCCGAGCAAAGTTCTCGTTATTGGGATTATCTTGATAACCATCCACGAAATCCCAGACATAGACAGCACGGTTATTGCTCTGTTTGGCAATATCGGCGATCGCTTTTTCGAGACGTTCTTCTTCTAGGGTGGTAACATAGATGAGAGGATAACGGGCCCGCAGCAGTAATTCAAATTCTTCACCAAAGCTCATAGCTATTCGTCTATAGTTTTTGCTATTTATATCGTCATCAGAAAATATAGCAGTTAGCCGTCTATTGGATATTTTAGTACAAATGCTCGGACTTCTTCTCGGCAGCTCCCTGTTCTGGTGTAGTGTTAACGAGTAATTGACCGCTTTTCTCCTAAAGATGAAGTGTAACCTAATTTTGATATCGACGGCCGGCGACCGACTACCCAAAACGAAAACTTCCTACCTCACCATTAGGATAACTGCTATGTATGAATAATGTTATTGACCATGATCGTTTATTTAAGGAATTAATTTCGACTTTTTTTGTTGAATTTATTCAGTTGTTTTTCCCTGAGATTATCAATTATTTAGAGCCTAATCAGATCACATTTTTAGACAAAGAAGTCTTTACCGATGTCACGGAAGGAGAAAAGTATGAAAGTGATTTAGTCGCCCAAGTTCAATTTCGAGGACAATCATCATTTTTCTTAATTCATCTAGAAGCACAGTCTAGCTCTCAACCGGAATTTAATCGGCGAATGTTTACTTATTTCGCTCGTCTGCATCAAAAATTTGCCTTACCAGTTTATCCGATTGTCATATTCTCCTATGATCGTCCGCAAAAAGAAGCAATTCGTCAATACAAAATTGAGTTTCCTGACTTAAAAGTGTTAGAATTTAACTATCAAGTTGTCCAGTTAAATCGCTTGAATTGGCGAGATTTTCTCAATCAAGATAATCCCGTCGCCGCCGCTTTGATGGCCAAGATGAAAATTGCCGATCGGGATAGAGCAAAAGTTAAGGCACAATGTCTAAGATTATTGGTGACATTAAGATTAGATGCAGCAAAATGACTGAATAGCTGAAATTACACCCGTCCAACACTGATTGGCGATCGCGATTTTGCCACCTGTTAAATCTCTGTTTCTGTCTGTATAAATTGTTACTTTTTGAAATGAGAATTGCTGGATTAGATGCTGCTAGAATGCAATTGATTTCAGGCTTTGTCGATACCTATCTCAATCTCAACTCGTCCGAGGAGATAGAATTTCAACAGGAGATTAGCACATTTATTCAACCCGAACAGGAGGGAGTTATGCAGATTACCACCAGTTGGATGCGCCGCGGTTTAGAACAGGGTTTAGAACAGGGTTTAGAACAGGGTTTAGAACAGGGTTTAGCAAGAGAAAGAAATCTAATTGTTCGTCTGATTAAACGTAAGTTAGGAGATATTGATGTGGATATAGAGAGTCGGATTATGACCTTGAATATTGATGATCTGGAACGAGCGGGGGAAGCTTTATTTGATTTTTCGACAGTGGAGGATTTAACTAATTGGTTAAATGCTTTAGATGCTTAGTATTTTTCTCTTAAACTTCACAGAAGGCTGGGTATGGGTATGAGTATAAGCTTTGAAAATGCTATCCAACAAACTCAAGATTTACTAAGTCAAATTGAGTTTTTAGATGCCAAGACAATCACTCAGAAATTTACTGATTTAGTCTCAACAGAAAATGGAGCTAGAGGTTTTTTTGTTACTTACTTAACCAGCGATTTATCCCATACGGAATATCCTAGTTTAGAAGTAATCACTGCTTTAAAAACTTCCCCGATATTGGTCAATGAATTATTAGTCAAAAATCTGGCTATGTCCACGGCAATGGTCATCTATCATCGCAGTCAAGGAGATAAAGAAAACGCCCAAGGTTCTGAGAAAGTCCAAGAAAAAACTGGTCAACTAATTAAGCAGTTATTATCGCCAGCCTTGGGGGAAAAATTACAACAATTAGCCACCAGTTTAAACACGGGACAAGGAGAATATCAAGCCTTTCTAGAGCGCTGGGGATATGACAATTACCAACGTCAAGCGATCGCAGAAATTATTCAACCTTTTCTTCAGTAACTAGCGAATTTCGGGCCAAAGCTTTGGCCCGAAATAGGGAGCGATCGGTTCGAGCAATTAACTCTTTTACCTCTTGTTTGCTGCTAAAATGGCTTATTTAAGCAAATCCCCAGCAAAGGCGTTAACCTGGGGGAGTTTTGGCATAGCCGCAACAAAATCAAGGCATTTAACCACTGTACTGGTATTTCTTAGTCAACTTCTAGGAGCTAAAACCCCAAGCCGATGATGGGATTTGAACCCACGACCAATTGATTACGAATCAACTACTCTACCACTGAGCTACATCGGCACATTGCCAATTTCCGATTATATCACGGACAATAGATACAGAGCTAGAAAAATTTTTTTATGAGCAAATCCCCTCGACTCGATCCCCAAAAATACGCGCGCTTGAAAGCGGAAGCAGCCAATCCCTACCGAGGGCTGCGGCAGTTTCTCTATCTCGGTTTAGGTGCTTCTGGTTTTATCGGTGCGGTGGTTTTTCTGGCCCAATTAGCGGCAGCAAGGGACGTAGCCACCGCTTTACCCAATTTTGCCCTACAAACTGGTGTGGTGGCCCTGATGATTTGGTTATTTCGTCGGGAAAAAAAAGCTCAGGGTTGAGGGAGTAGCGACTGATAGCCAAAACGGTCTCTTTCCCCGGAGAATAAAAGTTAACATTAACTCCAGTCTTTTCGTGTTATGATGAGGGCGAGAGTCAAGATTAGTGTTCAAGTTCGTTTTCAGTATTAATTCGGTAAGTCTTTTACTTTAGTATTGTTCGGCTTCTCCCTGAATTTTGTGTCTCCACACCGTTTCGAGTATTGATCGAGGATTCAAGTATTATGTCTATTTTTGTTGGTAATCTCTCTTACGAGATTTCCCAAGAGGATCTAAACGACGTTTTTGCAGAGTATGGCAAGGTTCAAAGGGTTCATATTCCCGTTGACAAAGAGACAGGCCGCAAACGCGGTTTCGCCTTCGTGGAAATGGAAAGTAAAGCCCAGGAAACCGCCGCAATTGAGGCACTGGATGGTGCTGACTGGATGGGACGATCAATTAAAGTTAACCAGGCGCGCGATCGGGAAGAGCGTGCGCCCTTCAATGGTGGTGGTGGTGACAGAAAAAAACGCTATTAAGCTTTTTTTGTAAATGATTGTGGGAGGGTGGACAGGGTTCACCCTTTTTTGTCGGCAATTGCGATCGCAGATCCGCTCAAAACCAATAGAAATCTAAATGTCTGAGTCTCTCCAAAAGGTAACAATTGACATACTCCCACCGTCAAGCTACGCTGTGACGGGGGATTCTTGACCTATCACTATCGGAAATTCCTTGTTCAACGAGACAGCTTAGATTCTCAATGTCTCCATTAAGAATCCAG
>NZ_SFBY01000279.1:0-6426 GCF_007095505.1 Microcystis sp. M_QC_C_20170808_M3Col | reverse complement strand
GACAATTAGCCTATAAATGCCGTTGGTATGGGAGAAATTACATCGAAGTAGATAGATGGTTTCCTAGCTCTAAAAGGTGTAGTAATTGCGGGTATATTGCTGAGAAAATGCCGTTAAATGTTCGAGAGTGGGATTGTCCAGACTGTGGGACACACCATGACCGAGATATTAACGCCAGTAAAAACATTTTGGCCGCAGGGCTTGCGGTGTCAGTCTGTAGAGCGACCATAAGACCTTCACAGAGTAAAACTGGGGCGGCAGGTGCGAAAAATCCTTCGGGAAAGAAGCAGAAACTCAAATCGTGAGGTTTGGGAATCGCCGTCCGTTTTACGGCGGTGAGGATGTCAACTTAAGCTTAAATTATGCCAGTGGCATCACTTCTCCTCTCTCTCGGGTCACTAATTGCGGGTTAGGATCAAGGTTACACTTCCTTTAGATTTTTAAGCCATGTCGTTGAACCAAGAATCCCTCGCTTTTAGCGGTGGGAGTGTCAAGAACTCAACTAGCGAAATTTTGATCGTGGGCGGTGGTATCATCGGATTAGCGATCGCCGTCGATTTGCAATTGCGCGGGGCAAAAGTTACCCTCCTAGTTCGAGATATAGCTCAGGCCGCTAGTCGTGCGGCTGCGGGAATGTTGGCCCCCCATGCGGAGGGGATTCCCCCGGGTCCCTTTCTCGATCTTTGTCTGCGTTCGCGCTGGCTATATCCAGAATGGAGCCGCAAAATCGAGGATTTAACGGGTATAAACATCGGTTACTATCCCTGTGGTATTCTTGCTCCTGTTTACGAGCAAAATCAGCCTATTACTGCCAATGCAGCTAATAAAATTTGGTTAGACAGCAATGCAGTTCACCTCTACCAACCCGGACTAGGTAAAGATGTGATCGGTGGTTGGTGGTATCCCGACGATGGACAAGTGGATAACCGGCAGCTAGTGACTGCCCTGCAACAAGCGGCCGAAAATTTAGGGGTAGAAATTCGCCAAGGCATAGAAGTCCACGCCTTACAACAAAAGCAGGGAAAAGTCAAGAGTATTTATACCTCAATTGGGGAATTAGAAGCAAAAATTTACATTTTAGCGGCGGGATCCTGGGCCAGTCAACTATTACCCCTCCCTATCCATCCCGTCAAAGGTCAAATGGCCGCAGTAAAAATGCCCCCTAACCAGACCTTAGCTAGGGTTTTATTCGGTCCGCAAACCTATCTGGTTCCCCGTCGCAATGGTCGTTTAATTATCGGTGCCACATCCGAAAAAGTCGCCTGGCAAACGGGTAATACACCCCAAGGACTGCAAACCCTTTTTGAGCGGGCCACCCGTCTTTATCCCCCTTTAGCTGACTGGGAAATCGAGGAAATGTGGTGGGGATTCCGTCCGGGTACACCGGATGAATTGCCCATTTTAGGCCGTAGTAGCTGTGATAACCTGATTTTAGCCACCGGTCACTATCGTAACGGCATTTTACTCGCTCCTGTCACTGCTTCCTTGATTGCTGACCTAGTAATTAATCAAAAAACCGATCCGATTTTGACTCATTTTCGTTGCGATCGCTTTAATCAACCATCACCCGTTACTATTTCACCTATGTCCTTAACTATTATTGAGAATAAACCCCAAGCGCTTTTATCGCCCCAGAATGATCGCCTCACCATTGCTGGGAAAACCTTTCACTCCCGCTTGATGACTGGGACTGGCAAATATGCCAATCTGACCACTATGCAGGAAAGTATTACTGCCAGCGAATGTCAGATTGTCACCGTTGCTGTTAGACGAGTACAAACGAACGCTCCCGGTCATGAGGGATTAGCAGAAGCGATCGATTGGTCGAAAATCTGGATGTTACCCAACACTGCTGGTTGTCAAACGGCCGAAGAAGCGATTCGGGTAGCCCGTTTAGGGCGAGAAATGGCCAAATTATTGGGACAGGAAGACAATAACTTTATTAAACTCGAAGTTATTCCGGATCCTAAATATTTATTACCCGATCCGATCGGAACTTTGCAAGCGGCGGAACAATTAGTTAAAGAAGGTTTTGCCGTACTGCCCTATATTAACGCCGATCCTCTCTTGGCCAAACGTTTAGAGGAGGCTGGCTGCGCCACGGTTATGCCCCTAGGATCGCCGATCGGGTCGGGACAGGGGCTGAAAAATGAGGCAAATATCGCAATTATCATCGAATCCGCCAAAATTCCCGTGGTGGTAGATGCCGGGATCGGTACACCCTCAGAAGCAGCCCGGGCCATGGAAATGGGGGCCGATGCTTTATTAATTAACAGTGCGATCGCTATGGCGGCCAATCCGGCTATGATGGCGCAAGCCATGGGAATGGCGGCAAAAGCGGGACGTTTAGCCTATTTAGCGGGAAGAATGCCGATTAAGTCCTATGCTAGTCCTAGTTCCCCCCTGACGGGAACGATCGCCTAACCCAGTGATCTTAAGCCCGGAATTGGCTGTTTTCAGCTATTAGAGCCAGCAAAAATCCCTATGACTACAGACAATCAAACTGAGTATGTTGCCGCTTTAACTGATTTACACCGTGGACTTGACCGTAAAGGGCCAGGTGACTCTGACTTCTCCCTAAAAATTTTGAGCAATCTCTCTATTTTGCCCCTCAAGCGGCGAATTGCCGATCTAGGATGTGGAAGTGGTGCTAGTGCTTTACTGCTGGCACAATACTACCAAAGCCCTGTCATGGCAGTGGATTCCTCGTCGGTTTTTATCGACGAACTCAAAACCCGAGCAAAACAGCTTGGTCTTGAGCATTTAATCATTCCAATTCATGGTGACATGGCTAAACTTGATTGGTCAGTGGGTTCAGTTGATCTGCTTTGGTCTGAGGGGGCTGCTTATAATCTTGGGTTTGAGCAGGCCCTTAAAATCTGGCGACCTCTTCTTTCTAACAACGCTATTGCCGTCATCTCGGAGATGAGTTGGTTTACTGATGATCTGCCAGAGCCTGCTGTGGCCTATTGGCAAAACGCCTATCCTATGATGGGTAATGAGTTTGAGAATATCGTTCGGGCTAATAGGTCTGGTTTTAAGGTACTTTCTACCCATCGGCTGCCAAGTCTAGTTTGGTGGCTAAATTATTATGAACCTCTCCGTGAACGAATCGAGCAGCTGGAAATCAGCCCAAGTAGCCAATCGGTTATTCGTGAAACTGAAGAAGAGATGAAACTTTTTGAGAAATTCAGCAACTTCTATGGTTATACCTTCTATGTTCTGCAAGCGGTCTAGAAAAAAAGCAGCAATTCTCATTTCAAAAAGTAACAATTTATACAGACAGAAACAGAGATTTAACAGGTGGCAAAATCGCGATCACCAATCAGTGTTGGACGGGTGTAATTTCAGCTATTCAGTCATTATGAGGGTTATGACATTTTTGGTGGGGGTGCTAAAATCTGCTTCTAGCATCAAAATGAGAATTGCTGGAAAAAAAGCCGTCCAATTTATGATCAGCTAACCCAGTGATCTTAAGCTGGCAATGGGCTGTTTTCAGCTATCGTGGGCGGGGCGAGAAAAATTGACTAGAATAAAAGAGGTGGAATCATGATCGAGAGTCTGCCGGGCAATTACCGTCATGGCCGCCAATCCTGAGACTACATTTTTTGATCACCGAGGTATATTGGCGATGATCACTAGAAATTCTTTATTATCAGGTTTGTTTCTGGGTCTGGGTTGGGTTTGCGTTAGCGGCAACCTAGTCGTGGCCCAATTGCCTATCAGTGAGCGTTGTTTAGCGGGGGCTGAATCCTGCGCTTACCAAAAATATCCCCAATACAATCAGCAATTAAACTTTCGCACCAGTCCCCAAATCGAGCAGCGGCGACAGAACACGATCGAAAATGAATGCGGTAGCAGTAATTCCTCTCGTTGTAATAATCTGCGTCCGCAGGTGCAAGAGCGACAGGAAACTCCCACCATGCAGCAATTGCGGGAACAACAGATTAGAATTATCCAAACTCGTTAAAATAGGGGAGATTTTTCCATCTCCCCCCACACCACCTATCGATAAATCCCACAATTAACGCACTTCAAACAAACGATTATCCGGTAAATTACTAATCGCTCGCTGGAGACTATTCAAGGATCTATTGTAATCGACGATCGCCTGTAGATAACGGCTTCTGGCATCGGTTAAATCCCGTTGGGAGTTGATCACATCCGTTTGGGTTCCCACACCCGCCTGAAAGCGTAAACGGGCTAATCGCAGACTTTCCGTGGCCGATTCAATGCTTTTTTGCGAAGTTTTGATGTTTTCTTGGTTAGAAATCAAACTATAGTAGGATTCCTCCACCTGAAGGCGAATTTCATTGCGACGGAGGGAGAATTCCGTATCGGCGCGATCAATATTTCTTTCCGCTTGACGAGCGCGAGCAAAAGCACGACCACCATCAAAAAAAGTCCAACGAATCCGGCCACCGACGCTAAAACCATCGCCAAAACCCGCATCATCACTGAGATCGTTGAGGACATTATACGCGCCCAAAAGGTCCACTTGGGGAATCACCGCCGAAATGGCGATCGAGCGATCCTGTTCGCTAATTTCCCGTTGTAAGAGTTGTTGTTCTAATTCTGCGCGATTTTTATAGGCCAGAACGATACTATCATCAAGACTTAAGCCCCAAGTTCCCGCCTCGCGAATCTCATCGGCAGCGGTTAACTCAATGTGTTGGCCAACACTCAATATCTGTGCCAGTCGCCGTCGGGAAATACGCTGGTTAGAAATCGCCCGGGTTAAGTCTTGGTTGGCGTTAGTGAGGTCAACTTCCGCCTGTAGGACAGCAAATCGAGTTCCTAGTCCCGCTTGCTCCAATAATTGAGCATCCCGTAAACTTTGACTAGCATCTTCGATCGAGGCTTGGGCGATCGCTACTTGGGCATCACCCCTCTGTAATTCATAATAGGCATCGGTGGCATCAAAACGAGTTTGTTCCGAGACTCGTTCCACCTCTAATTCCTGTTGCCGGATCACTTTTTCGGCCCTTTTGATCTGGGCTGCCCGTTCACCCCCTGTATAAACCCCATAGACGATGCTAACACTACCCTGAAGGTTGGTACTATCTTCGGGTGTAACTGCTGGGATTCCCTGTTGACGAGCTAACTCATTCTGTCTTTGGGCAGCTGCCGATTGATCTTGAGTGAGACTGGCCTCCGCTTCTGCCGTGGGTAATAAGGCCGCCTGTTGTTCCTTTAATTGGGCCTGAGCGATTTCCAGATTAATCCGGGCTGTCTGTAAGGTCTGATTATTTTTTAAAGCTAATTCGATCGCTTGATTTAAGGTGATCGCTTGTACTACCCTAATATTCACCTCATCCGGTTTGGTGGGAAAAATTAGGGGATTGCCACTAGGATTAAGATAATTGGGGGCTTTGGGATCTGCTTCCGTGGTTGCCGGTGCCGCCGATGGACCGGGTAATTGAGAAACTGGATTGGCAGTAGGTCGGGGTTTCTTCAATAAATCGGCAGCGGACTGAGTTTGTGCCTTAACCGAGGATTCAGCCAAGAAAATCAACCCAAGCACCGCACTCACGGTAATACCATAACGCAAGAGCAACATGAGTATCTCAAAAGTAAACAGTAAACGATAAGAAGTAAACAAGCTCACACCACTATGTTGGCCGATTACTAATTACTAATCACTAATCCTACTCCATCCCGACGCGGATCGCCCGTAGCGGTTAATTCCCCCCGATCATTCACTGCCACCCCATGCACACCCCCAAAAAACATATTTTGTTCTTGCCAACGGGATACTTGAGTATTTGCGGGTAAAACCAGATTTTTGAGCATATTTTCCCGATCTTCTAAAGGTTCAATTCCTAATTGTTGATTTTCCCAATGTAGGCGCGAAGCAGCGATCGCATCGGGTAAGGATTGCCGAAAATCGATTAAATTGCTAATAACCTGTAAAATAGCGGTGCGAATGCGATTGGAACCCCCAGAACCGAGAACAAATCGCGGCTTTCCTTCCTCTAAAATCATCGTCGGGGACATCATCGAAAATTTTGGGTCTGAAACCCCGTCGTTCTACGACGGCTTTACCGTTAAATACTAGCGCATTTACGGAATATATGCTAAAATGCTCCCCATGGAAAAAGCCTATTCTTACCGATTTTACCCCACACCAGAACAAGAGTCGCTATTGCGGCGCACTTTGGGCTGTGTAAGATTGGTTTACAACAAAGCTCTCCATCTCAGAACACAAGCATGGTACGAAAAGCAAGAAAGAGTAGGCTACGCTCAAACTTCTTCAATGCTAACTGATTGGAAAAAACAAGAAGAATTAGACTTTTTAAACGAAGTTAGCTGTGTACCTTTGCAACAAGGGTTAAGACATTTACAAACAGCTTTCACTAATTTCTTTGCTGGTCGTACTAAGTATCCTAACTTTAAGAAAAAACATCAAGGAGGAAGTGCCGAATT
>NZ_SFBY01000278.1:0-3842 GCF_007095505.1 Microcystis sp. M_QC_C_20170808_M3Col | reverse complement strand
TCACCCTATCTCCTGAATACTGAATACTGACTCCTGACTCCTAACTCCTAATAATTAATTATCAGGATTTTTTGGCAATTGTCCAAAAGGGAAAAGTTTGACTGGGATTGATGATAACTCCCGTGATGCCATTGCGAGCAAAAGCGTATTCCTTGGTTTGCCAAAGGGGAATATAGGGAACTTCATCGGCGAGAATTTCTTGAATTTTGGCAAAAATTTGCTTTCTTTTGGCCGGGTTACTTTCCCGACGGGATTGTGCGATTAATTGATTCATTTCTTGACTATAAAAAAATGAGCCTTGACTTTGCGATCCTCCCTCTTCGCAGCCAGTGTCTGGGGAACCTTTAGCACAATCTAAAAAGGGATAAATATAGTTATCTGCATCCAAAAAATCGGGATACCAATTAGATAGGGCAGTGGTATAAAGTCCCCGGCCAATATTACGGAAAAATGCCGCTCCTAGGATACTATTGGGTTCAAATTGAATACTATTATCTAAATCCCGTTTTGATAGGGCTTTCAGCACTGCCGCTACAGTGCTGGAAGTGATCGATCCCGAGGAGTGCCAAACTTCTACAATTGCGGGTTTTTCTGGACTATAACCAGCAGTTTTTAGTAATTGTTTGGCTTGCTCTATATTATGGTTGCCATAGCGCTCTTTAAACACCGGTTGTGACTCGGAAAAAGTAGTAGGAATGAGACTAAAAAGAGGTATGCCTTGACCTTGTAAAATGCGATCATTAAGTAAATCTCGATCGACTAGAGAAGCAATGGCTTGTCGCACTAAAATATTATTGGTGGGTTCACTTTTGAGATTGACGCTCATAAAGTTAATTGCTGCCCCAGAAGATTCGAGCGCTTGCCATTTTCCCTGCGCCGCTTCTGTGCGTAATTTTCTCACTTGAGGAGGGAGTAAAGATTGATAGGCAATATCCACCGCACCCGTTTGAAAACCGTTGAATAAATTGGCAGGATTCGAGAGATAAATTTGAACATTAACTCCCTTATTTTTGGCTGGTTCTCCCCAATAGCGATCGAAGGCTTCTAAACTAAAAGAATCGCTAGTAACTGCTTTTAATTGATAATGTCCTGTGCCGATAAATTCTTCCGGTTTAAATTTACCCTCGCCAATTTGATAAAATTTGGGTGAAACTGCACAGGCTCCTGGGTAAGCTAAAAGAGCGGGAAAGGCGGCAAAAGGTCTGGTTAATTTAATAGTAATTTCGTCTTCTTTGGTAGCGGTGATCCTATCAATTGTATCCCGGAGAAGAAAGGAAGGTTCACCACCATTTTTGATAAATCTTTCTAGGGAAAACTTCATCGCCTCTGCGTTAAAAACCGTGCCATCATGAAAAATAACTCCTCGACGTACTGGGATAGTATAAGTCAAGCCATCGGGGCTAATTTTGGGTAATTCCGTGGCAAGGAGGGGCTTTAAATTAGTGGTTCCTTCTGCGTAGGTGTAGAGAGTTTCACCGAGATTATAAATAATAAAAAGTCCTGCTAACTCATAACTATCGGCAGGATCGAGCGAGCGTGGTTTTAGGGTTGTCCCGATCATCAGGCGATCGCTATCTTGTTGTGGTAAATTGGAATTAGTGGACTGACAGCCCACGGTCAGAAGAAGACAGAGGCAAAATAAACTTAAATAGCGGTAAAGTTGGCGTAAAGGTCTCATCGATGGCGATTAACGGCAGCTAGGTATCAATCAATCCTATCATTTTTGAGCATAATCTTTTCTACTAGGTTCTCTTAAGGAACTAGGTTGATTGCTTAATTGGTTGGGTAAAATTCTTCAATAACTGGACTGATTACCCGGACAATTAAATTAAATTTTCCGGTCGAGAATGGCAAAAACTTGATAAATTTGGCCAAGAATAAGACCCAGGAGCGAAAAAGTGTTATTTCTTGACAATGAGAGATTGGATATGGTTCAGAATAGCTGGAGCCATGAAGGTAGATAAACAGGGGAATGGGTAAGATTTTTCAACCTAGATCAGGTTCCAGCAACTAATTAGAAACTCATCTTCTTTTATCTATCAGCCATTTAGGTTAATCCTGTCCCTTCTAAACAAGCTCGATCGAAAATTGCCCCCGTGGTTACTGCCGAGGTTAAACTAGCACAAAGAAGATTGGCATCAGTAAAATTTGTTCCCCGTAAAACCGCCCCGAAAAAAATTGCTTCCTCTAAATCAGTTGCCGACAGATCTGCCCCAGAAAGATTAGCGCTAGTAAAATCCGCTTGGGTTAAAATCGCCCCGACAAAATTGACTCCCCGGCCATCGACACCGCGAAAATCCGCCCCGGACAAATCTAGATGATTAAAAACCGCCCCGGCTAAAAAAGCGCCGGCCAAACTTGCCCCAGTCACGATCGCATCGAGGAGAATTGCCCCGCGTAAATCGGCATTACGAAAATCTGCTCCCCTTAAATTTGCCCCTGTCAGGTCAGCACCGCGTAAATTTGCGCGTAAATTCGCCCCTGCCAGGTCGGCACCCGCTAAATCAGCCCCTGCCAAATTCATGCCCGCTAAATCTTTTATCTCACCCTGACGAATTGCTAATAAATCAATACTGGGAAAAGTCATGGTCAGCCACGGTTAAATACTGTAAAAATATCTTAGAATATTCGTAAACCTTTGTTAAGAAAGCGCTCCATGTCCCTAGAGCTATTATCCCTAGAAAATATTGAAGAAATCGCCCACCAATACGGATACTGGGCAGTATTTATCGGCATCACCCTCGAAAATACGGGGATTCCCATCCCAGGAGAAACCATCACCATTGTGGGCGGCTTCCTTGCCGGTAGCGGTGATTTGAACTATTGGTTAGTTTTAGTCAGCGCAATTACAGGAGCAGTTTTAGGCGATAATTTTGGCTATTGGCTCGGTCGCGCTGGGGGTTGGCCGTTTTTGTTAAAAGTTGGCAAATTCTTTCGGATTCCACCTCAAAAACTAGAATTAGCCAAGGAACAATTTAGTAAAAATGCACCCCGGGCGGTCTTTTTCGGTCGCTTCGTGGCCCTGTTAAGAATCTTTGCAGGTCCCATGGCGGGAATTGCCCGAATGCCCTACGGTCGCTTTTTCCTCTGTAATCTCGGTGGAGCAACGGTGTGGGCGACGATTATGGTGACATTATCCTTCTTTTTAGGCCGTTTGTTCCCCTTGCACCAATTAGTTAGTTCTATGGCTCGTTTTGGTATCTTGGCTTTAATTATCGTCCTGGCCTGGACAATTATCCACCCCATCCTTGAGTCACGGAAAACGACAGTTTAAGCCCAGAAGAAAGCGGTTATCAGAAATAACCGCTTCGGGAATTTGACAAGAATCTCTTTAACGTTCGCGGCGCCCGAAGTTTTTGCGCTCACCGCCGCCACCACCACCAAAATTATCTTCTCTGGGACGAGCTTTATTGACTTTCATCTGTCGTCCCATCCATTCGGCCCCGTCAAGAGTTTCGATCGCTTTTGCTTCTTCCTCATCGGAGGACATTTCCACAAAAGCAAAACCGCGCATTTTACCCGTTGCTTGATCTACGGGCAAGTAAACGCGACTAACCGTGCCGTATTCAGCGAATACACCGTGCAAGTCCTCTTTCGTGACTTCATAAACCAGATTACCAACGTAAATTGTCATCGAAAATTTGGGTCTGAAACCCCGTCGTTCTACGACGGCTTTACCGTTAAATACTAGCACATTTACGGAATATATGCTAAAATGCTCCCCATGGAAAAAGCCTATTGGTTTCGATTTTACCCCACACCAGAACAAGAGTCGCTATTGCGGCGCACTTTGGGCTGTGTAAGATTGGTTTACAATAAAGCTCTCCATCTCAGAACACAAG
>NZ_SFBY01000277.1:0-2505 GCF_007095505.1 Microcystis sp. M_QC_C_20170808_M3Col | reverse complement strand
ACCTCCAAGCCGTTCGATAACTTATTCCTGTTTTTTTTGCCTAGTCTGATAGTTTCGTGTTCACATATTACCATGGCTGGCTATATATGACTATATTTGTATTGAAACTTTACAATACCGCATTGTCAAGCGCGTCTTTTCGTTACAATTTAGGCAACACTACCACTGCCGCTGTTCCCGAACCGGGTACTGTCTTAGGTTTAGTGACAGTGGGTGTATTAGGGGCATTATCTCGCCAGCGCAAGGAATAAAACCCAGTCAACAGTCAAGATGCCTGTGCTACTGTTTTCCAGTAGTATAGGCTTCTAGCCTGTAATAAATGGATGGTAACCACACAGCACCCTTTAGTCTTTCCGTAATGCTCAGATAACTTTTTTACAGTAGTGTTAAGTAAATTTGATTTTGAGGAAGGTTTAACTGATTTTGTAGGAGGGTAAATACTCAACAGATAAGATGCCTGTTCTACAACTATGGGCAATTTTCTGCAAAAACCGACTATGATTAGAATTAGATAGGCTGGAGGTGGATTAAGATGACCAATTCTGCTGAGATAAAAGTCCTAATTAGAGAACAATTACCGAGTATTCTGGCCGAAGATGCAAGTATTCGGGATTTTATCTTGCGAACCGTTTCTGACTACTATTCACCCAAAAAAGAGACAGATCAGAAGTTTGAGGAATTTAAAAACAGAGTAGATCGGATTTTAGACGAATTACAGCGCGATCGGGAAGAACAATCTCAAAAATGGGATGAACAAAGACGGCTATGGGATGAACAACGTCAACAAAATCAAGAAAGTAATCGGAAATGGGAAGAACAATATCAACAAAATCGAGAAACTTTAGAGGAAATCAAAAAGATGAATAAAAAACATGATAGCACTATTGGGGCCTTAGGCTCTCGTTGGGGACTCTTTTCTGAAGCGAGTTTTCGCAATGGGTTAGCGGCTATTTTACAAGATTCCTTCGGGGTAGAAGTATTAAATATTAATGATTATGATCCTGATGGTCTGGTTTTTGGAAGACCGGATCAAGTAGAATTTGACGTTATCATTAAAAATGGCTTAGTGATCGTTTGTGAAATTAAATCTTCTATGAGTAAGGCAGATTTGTATATTTTCAGCCGTAAAGTGGAATTTTATCAACAAAAATATCAACGCATTGTCAACCGTAAAATTGTCATTTCCCCAATGGTTGATCCTACTGCTTTAACTGTTGCCCAAAGTTTAGGCATCGAAGTTTATAGCTATGCTGAAGATATCAACCTTAATCAATAACTAATTAGTCTGAGGCAATGAAATTAATCCGACAATGCACGTTATCAGTAAGATTAAATTACGATAATTTTGGATTTTAGAGACAAAAAAACTTGGAAAAAGTAATAAAATTGAACAAAAAGTTAGTCGATTTCAGGCGGAATTACTAGCTATTTTATTTAATCTTATTAGTCCAGAACTTGCTTGGACTTCTCAGAGTTTTTTATAATAAATTGAACCCTTAATCTATGCCACAATAGAGATGTAGTATAGGCTTCTAGCCTGTACTATGGATATACAAGCAGGATGCCTATGCTACTGTTATTATTAAGGTTATTTTGCTAGGATGGGGAATAATATCTTAAATGCGTGATGACTACTACTCAAATTAAGTCAATAACTCTAGAATCATTCCTCAAAGAGTCTTATATAGATGATTCTCCGGCATGGGAATATCTTAACGGAGAAATTCACCAAAAAGCTATGCCTCAACTCCACCACAGTCGTCTGCAATTAAAGTTAGCCAGCAAGATTGACTCTGTGGCAGAAAAAGGACAAATTGCTTTAGCATTACCCGAATTAAGGTGTAATTTTGGCAATAAGTCCATCGTGCCTGATATTGCGGTGGTTTTCTGGGATAAAATTCCCTACAATGAAGAAGGAGAGGCAGAAAATACGGCCATTTCTTTTCCTCCCGACTGGACTATAGAAATATTATCCCCTCATCAAGCCATGACACCTGTTATAGATAAGATTATTCATTGTTTAGAATATGGTTGTCAATTAGGCTGGTTAATTGTCCCTGATGATCGTTCTATTTTAGTATTTAAAGCGAATCAGACTCCCAAGGTTTATTATTTAAATTCTGAGGAAACCTTACCCGTATTAGAGAAAATAGAGATAAGTTTAACAGTTGCTGATATTTTTGCTTGGTTAAAAATGAGATAATTGTCAATAAGTCAAATAGGATCGATCGCCTTGTTAGGTAGGGGGGCTTTCGGATGTCTTCTCAAGTTTAATTAATTTACTCTAATCTATCCTACGATCAAGATCAGCGATCGCAAATTCAAGTTTAATACTTTGTAAAGTGACAAGATCACCCTACCATAATTTAGGCTCGAAACCAGAATCATTAATGATTTCTACCGTTTCTCCCGATGGTTTAATCACAAATAAACCTTGTTTATAGGCATAACGATCTACTCCTTCGTCTATTTCTATTCCTGCCACTGCACCATAAGCTTGATAGT
>NZ_SFBY01000276.1:0-18392 GCF_007095505.1 Microcystis sp. M_QC_C_20170808_M3Col | reverse complement strand
TTACGGTATTTCTTTGACTTTTTCCTGTTTAATCGGTTTAATTGTTTTTCAGCTTTTCGATAGTAGTTCGGACAATCAATTTGATGGCCTTCGCTATCTACTAAGAAAAACTTTAATCCCACATCAATCCCAGTTGATTTCTGGGAAGGCGTTAAAGGTTTAACCGTGTCTCTGGGGTCTAATTTAATGCAGAACTGCACATAATAACCATCGGCACGATTAAGGATTCTTACCCGTTTAATCTGTTCTGGTTGATAATAATTAATATCTCTAGAGCCAATCAGTTTAAGAGTGCCAATACCTTTTTTATCTGTAAAGGTAATATGACGTTTATCTTTTGATAGCTTCCATCCAGATACTTTATACTCAACGGAACGGGAATGTTTTTTAAACTTAGGGTAGCCTTTCTTTCCTTTAACTTTATTTTGGCAATTATCGTAAAACCGAGTAATTGCTCGCAAGGTTCTTTCTACGGCAGCTTGGCAAGCATGGGAGTTTAAATCATCAACAAATTTCAACTCTTTCCTTAATGCTGTGTTGTACCGAAATAACTCGGTTTTGCCAACACCCGGATTATCCATCCAATAACGCAGGACTTTATTCCGAACAAATTGGGTTGTTCGTATTGCCTCATTAATGGCTTCTATCTGATTAGGTTTTGGCTTAACTTTGTATTCTAGTACAAACATTTTGACAATGCTAGACCTACTATCAATATCTTAACACAAAATTCTTTAAGTTGACACGGCCCCCTGCCAACCGCCTGCTGCCTTCGTTGACGTGAGCCAATAGAGCCGCAAGAGATTGCCAGTTATTTTAATCATATTTAATCTTAAAATAGAGAATTGTCCCCGCTAAGATAAAGGTAACAAAATTAGCGATAATAATCGGTTTACTGCTCACATAAATCCCGTAGATTAGCCAAAGAAAAACCCCCAGACAAAAGCAAATAAACATAGTTAGGGACAAGTCCTTAGCCGAACGATAACGCCAAGTTTTAATCACTTGGGGTAAAAAGGAGACAGTGGTTAATATTCCCGCCACGATCCCGATTAGTTCAATAATATTCACCGCTTATCCTCTTAGCTTAGTTTCTTTCATTTTAAACTGTTGACTATCTAAATTACGCCTGAAGACGGCGCTCTCGACATCATGGGGGTAAAGTGTTGGTAAATGTGACATTTTGTCCCATTGTTTCTATTGAGCGATTACTATCACTGAAGTGCCGATTTGTACCCTTTCAAATAAAGCCTTTATATCTCGATCGCGCATCCTGACGCAACCGTGGGAGACGGCCCGGCCGATGAGATTTTCTTGCGGTGTGCCGTGAAAACCGATAAAATTCGCACCATCGGTCCAAAATCCGATCCAACGCGCCCCTAAAGGGTTGTTTTTTCCCGATGGCACCAGTTGCCCAGTGAAAGGATGTTCCCAGACCGGTTCCCGCACCATCTGAATCACCCTAAATTGTCCCGTTGGGGTTTCCCAACCCGGACGACCGATCGCCACTGGGTAAGAAGCGATTATTTTCTGTCCTTGGTAAACAAAAACCCGTCTTTTTTTTAAATTCAGCAGCAAACGGGTTTCCGTTCGGGTTGCCGTGGTTGCGGTACGGGAATTGCCCAGACTAATCGGGGGATGGAGGAAAAATTCCCCTATTCCTAGACATAAACAGAGAATCGGCAGCAAAACTCCCATCTGATACCAGCAAAGTCAAAATTTTTTATCCGTATTCTAATCTGATTGTGACGATATAAAACCACAGTCGATATGACCACTGCGAGATGCTCCCGATCAAATCGGAGTCGAGTTAGGCTAATTCGGCTACACTAATCCATAGCTGGAATATTAACTTTTGTAACTATGACCGCCGCTATTGCTCTCGATCGCGTTTCTAAAATCTATAACAATCTCCCAGTAGTTAACGAGCTTTCCTTTACCATCGAAAAAGGGGAAATCTTTGGTTTACTCGGTCCCAACGGTGCGGGAAAATCGACGACAATCCGCATGATTATCACCCTCACCGAAGCAAGTCAAGGAGAAATCGCAGTGGCGGGGTATGATGTGAAAAAATACCGCGATCAGGTGAAAAGAAATATCGGGGTAGTCTTGCAACAGATTAGCGTTGATGGGGAATTAACCGTCTGGGAAAATCTGGAATTTCACGGCCGGATGCACCATATCCCCAATCCCCAGAGACAGGAATTAATCGATCGCTATTTAGATTATGTCAGTTTAAGCGATCGAAAATCTGCCCTTGCCAAAACTCTTTCCGGAGGAATGAAACGACGTTTACAGATTGCTCGCGCTCTTCTTCACGAACCAAAAATCCTCTTTCTCGATGAACCGACTGTCGGTTTAGACCCCCAAAATCGTCGTCGTTTGTGGGAAGTAATTCGCGATTTAAACCAGCAAGGAATGACAATTTTATTAACCACTCACTACATGGAAGAAGTGGAATTTCTCTGTCAGGATAACGCCACGGGAAAACCGGGCAGAATTGGTATTATGGATGCGGGCAAATTAATCGAATTAGGAACTCTAACGGATTTTCGCACTAAGTATGGCGAGGGTTTAGTTATCAAACAAGTTGGCGATAAAATCGATTATAAATTCTTCCCCACCGTGGCTGATGCCAATGCCTATCTTGACAGTTTGAGCGATAAAACTGGCGTAATGTGTCGCCCTTCCAACCTCGAAGATATCTTTGTGGAACTGACGGGACATAAATTAGATTAAATTCTTGGTTTGGCTGTTAGGAAGTTGTTCAGTTATCGGTTTTTGACTCCGGTTTTTCTGAGATTAGCTGTGTTTAAATCGGCATTTCTTGGCTTTTATCTGATGTCTATTTTATTGTCAAACCTGCTAGAGTCTAGGTCAATTAGCTGAGGCTGTCCCTAAAAACCGAGTTTAACCCTAAAAAAAGAGGCTTTTAGCGGGTTTTAAGCTTTTTGAGCCAGATAAATGGCCTAGGAAGGGAACTTTTTCCCGAGAGGGAGAGTCGTCGGGAACTGGATAAAAACTAGAGTCCCCTCTCGATCGATAGACAAAATTGACGGTAATCGTTTAGAATAAAGCACTGAATACTGACGAGATGACAATTATCCCTATGACCGATCTCCAGACAAAAACTAGATGGTCAACAGCGCGGCGATATTACGAGTTGCTTAGTGTTTTAGTGGAACGTAATCTCAAGGGACGCTATCGGGGTTCTTTTCTGGGGGTTTACTGGTCCTTGTTAAATCCCCTGATTATGACTGCACTATACACGGCAATTTTCGGCACGGTTTTCGCCTCTTATTTTGATAATTCTATAGTTAACTATGTCCTAGCGGCTTTCACCGGTTTAGTAGTAATAAATTTCTTTAATGCTTCCACTAACCAAGCTTTACCTAGTATCGTTGGTAATGGCAGTATTCTAAATAAAATTCGTCTGCCGGTTAGCATCTTTCCCGTTTCGATGGTAGTGGCAAATATTTTTCAATTTGCTATTAGTATCTTTCCCCTTTTGGCTATAGTAACTCTTTGGAAATCTCAAAGTTTAATTAATGTAATTGCTCTGATTTTTCCCGTGATCGGTCTTTCTATGGTTTGCACGGGAGTGGGTTTTTTTGTCAGTACCCTCTACGTTTTCTTCAGAGACTTACCCTATTTTTACGAAATTGTTTGTTTTGTCGCTTGGATTAGCAGCCCGATTTTCTATCCCCCGGAAATTATTCCTCCCTCCGTACAACCATTCCTCCTATTAAACCCATTATTGCCGGTAATCGAAAGTATTCGCCAATTGTCCCTTTCCCCCGGATTACCGGATTTTGGTTTGATTTTTCAATCTCTACTCGGTGGGATCATCATCTTAGGAATTGGTTGGACTTGCTTCCGACTCTGGCGACATTTATTTATGGATTTATTATAAATGACAGAAGTAATTCGACTCGATCAAGTGTCTCTCGAAAGACGTACTCAAGAAGAATTCTCCTACGATCTAAAAAGGACAATCTTCTCTATTCTTGAAGGTAAATATCGTCAACCTGCCAAAAAATTAGTTCTAGATGATATAGATTTAGTCATTAATTCCGGAGCGAAATTAGGTATCATTGGAGCTAATGGCGCAGGAAAATCTACTCTCTTAAAAGTTATTTGTGGTATTCTGGAACCGACAAAGGGACAGGTAAGAGTCAGGGGACAAATTGCCTCTCTAATTGAATTAGGAGCGGGTTTTGATCCAGATTTACCGGTAAAAGATAATATTATTCTCTATGGGGTAATGCTGGGATTTTCTCGTCAGGAAATGAAGGAAAAAACCAAAGATATCCTTGACTTTGCTGAGTTAGAAGAATATATGGGAGCGCCGGTGAAATCTCTTTCTTCCGGGATGGTGGCTCGTTTAGGATTTGCGATCGCCACGGAGGTTCACCCCGATATTCTTATTCTTGATGAAGTCCTTTCCGTCGGGGATGAAAGTTTTAAAAATAAGTGTAAACGACGTTTAAAAAAATTCTGGAATTCTAACGCCACTATTTTAGTAGTTTCCCACGATTTGACTTTAATTCAAGAGTCCTGTAACCAAGCAATTTGGCTGAATAAAGGCCAGTTGCAATGTCAGGGTACACCAGAAGATGTAATCAAGTTTTATTTGGATTCTGTACATCAAAATGAAGTTAATTTTTAATTAAGTAGGTAATCTCAATTAATTGTTAGATAGTAATAATGTATCTACGTTTCATACCAAATCCGTTTTTAATAGTGTGATTAACCCTCAAGTTATCAATTGTTTCTCCCTGCTCCCTGCTCCCCACACCCCACTCTCCTATACCTTTTAAACAGGATTTAGTATTACTTAGGGTCTGCTGAAAATTCAGGGAAAAAGTCCCTGAATTTTCCCCCCAATCACTCCAAGGGGCGGCACTTTTTGAGGTCAAAAAAGTCTAAAAACCTTGTTGGATAAGGTTTTTAGATTTATTCAGCAAACCCTACTTAGTCGAAAACGCTGTAACCAAATAAAAAACCTCGGTGTCCAGCCGAGGTAGCGCTAAGTTATGTAGGAGAACTCAAGCAAATCTGTCAATGGGGCAAACCCAAACCCCGAAAACTTTTTTAAGCTAGTCAGCCCAGTTTTTCACCGTTGTCTCGGACTAAAGGAATCATCAGCTGTCTGATACTCTCCGAGACAATCTGAACCGGCTTGGTGTCTTGGCTGTTTTGCTTTAACTTTTAGCTCATGTAAATAAATGTAACAGCATTTTTACGAATTGTAAAGAAGAATTGACAAGATAAAACTTATATGTAACATAAGCTAAGTTAATATTTTTCGCCGATCGAAGCTAGGGAGGTAATAATAGAGAGATCGGTTCACTAGCGTGACAAGGTGTACCCAGAATGTCCTATTCGTTTTTATTACCACTATTCACCGCTGCCTTGGCTGCCTATTTCTGGCAGAAGTCCAGCGATGAGATCGCTTATCTCGCCAGTGCCGCCACGGTAATTAGTTTAGTGTTGAGTCTGGTTTTAGCTCCTTGGCAGATTCAGCTATTAATTCTCTTGACAGTTGTGATTGTCGTCACCTTTTTATGGCAAGGACGAGAAGAGCAGAAGAATCTCCCCGTCCCCACTCCAGAAACCGCCGGCGAGAAAAAGTATCGTGGCGCCACCTATATCGAGCCAACAGTCACCGAGGCTCCTGTCAAGGAGCGAGGGGGTAAATATCGCGGTGCGGAGGTTAAAATCACCAATAATCCCACGGTGGCTAACCCAATTCGCTCCTCATCTCTCAAATACCGCGGCGCCGGTTCGACAAACAAGGACAAGTAATCAGTTATCAGTTATCAGTTATCAGTTATCAGTTATCAGTTATCAGTTATCAATTATCAGTTCACTGTTTACTGTTCATTGTTCATTGAAACTTCCCACTTCCTACTGGTCTTGCATATATGGTTGATTATTTTTGAGGCAATTGTATGCCTTTTGTAACTCGATTCCCAGATAACCGATATGTTCGGGAATAATTGCGGGATTAGTTGTTGCAAGCTCGCGGATTAATTTGAGGGGATTTTTGCCTTGATAACAGGCAACAATTTCCCCACTGCCGGGAGTAGTTTGTTGGACAATAATTTGTTCTGATTCTAGAGAAATCAAAAAGTTACCGCTAGGGTCAAAAAAATCACGCTGATTAACAATTTTATCGTACTGGGTGGCGATTAATCGTTCGACATTCTCCCAAGTATCATCGTATATATGGGCCGATTGACTAATAGTAATCAATGGACCTAAGGTTAAATTATACTGGGAGCGTTGATTGATTTCTTGGCAAATATGTTGCTGTAAAGCGCGCAATCCCATGGCATTTGCCGGCCAAGCGGCAAACATATCATTACTTCTAAATATTGCGGTGAGAGATAATTCATTTTCCACCACTCGCACCCAAATATGATTTAAACAGGGACTACCTCCCTTTTCGTGGTCTTTCACATCCCAGAGGGACATAACTGCACTGGCAGCGTCAATTTCTGAGATTAATTTATTAATAACCTGTGTAATTTGATCCCGTCCAAACCAAGAGCGCAATCTTTGACCGTAGGTGTATTTAACTCCTTGGTGTATAGGGGAATCATCGAGAATTTGTCCGATATATTCGGTAAGAAAAGCTCTATCTATAGGCAAATAATTAGGTTCAGGAAAATAAAAGTCTCGGGGTTCATCGGTGACAATTGCCATTAGGTCGATTAATTCTTGCCATTTACCATCATATCCTGTCGGTCTAATTGTGCCGGTGGTTTTAATCTTTTGGAGAATTTTTACCCAAGTTTCGGCAATAGTTTTTCCTTCAATGCGATGACCGTATCTTGTCCCGGGTAGGAGAGAAGGAAGATTTTCTGAGATAGGAAAAGTTAATGGTTCTCCCCAAGTTGTTAAGGGGGATTGTTTTGCATAACTTTGGACAGTTTCAATCGCTTCTGGGATAGATTTAACTGGTTGATATTGAATTGATTGACGCAATTTTTCGAGAATTTCTCTGTCAATTTCTTTGTCAATGTATCCCCTGATAAGAGAATTAATTACCCAACATTCTCTACCTGTGTCACTTTTTCCTAACTGGAATCCTTGACTAAAAAAATCTAGCAAACATTGACAGCTACCGGAGTTCTTATCTTCCTTAGTCGCGCTGAGAATAACTAAGTATCTAACGTGGGGATTTGCTATTAAGTTTCTCAGCAGGGGACTAATTCCTCTGGTGGGACTATAAAGATTACCAATTACCGCATATTGGTCGGGATTTAAATGTTTAGCAAGGGACTGTTTTACTGTCCATCCGGTGATAATTGCTGTTTGTCCGTGACCGCAGATTAATTGATTGGGTTTATAGTGGGGTTGGTAGGTGAATTTAGGGGTGGTTTCTGTACTAAGCATGGGTTTAAATTAATTGTTCAAGATAATTAATAATATTTCGGTGAAGCTGTTCTATTGTATCACTGCCATCCAGTTGTAAAAAATTATCTTCATATTCTTTAAATATCTCGACAAACATCTGACGAACTTTCATTAATTTTTCTTGTTTTTCGTACACTTCTGTGATGGCTCTGTTTTTAATTCTTGCTAGAGAAATATCAGGAATAACATCGATATAAATGACTAAATCTGGATTGGGAAAATGTTGATTTAACTGCTGAACAAAAGCCAATTCTTCGGGATTATTGCAATTGTAGGCCAAAGAAGAAAAATAATAACGAGTAGTGATCACATGGGTTTGTTCTTGGTGAATAAGTTTAAAAACGCCATCGTGATCATTATATAAGTGATCATGGCGATCAGCTGCAAATAGATAGGCCATTTGTTGGTCAAATTTATTTTGATCTTTGATAGAAATAAGATTAGTTTGCATTATTTCTCGAATCAAACGACCGATGACTCCCTCGGAAGGTTCTGGACTTAAAACTGCTTTTTCCCCGCGCTTTAAAAAATATTCTTGTAAGAGTTTTGCTTGGGTACTTGTTCCAGAACCATCAATACCTTCAAAGACAATAAATTTCGGTTTCATAATTTAATCTTCTTTCTCGCTCTAATTATCTGAATAATTCTTTTAGCCAAGTTAACCAAGATTTTTTATGGGGGATTAATTGCGTCATTTCTCCGATAATCTCTCCCATACTTCCCCAAGCATAAATATTTTTATTGAGGGATTGTATAGTTAAATTTTCTTGTAAAGCTAAACTGATGATACTAATCATTTCTGCTGCTTGATTACCGACTATTTGCGCTCCCAGTATTTTACCATCTTGTCGGTAGATTAATTGACAAAATCCCGTGGTTTCCCCCCAGATTTGCTGTGGGACTATATTTTTGATGGGATAGTTGATCATCTTTACCTCCTCACCATAGCTGTCCTCGGCTGCTTTTCTAGTTAAACCCACCCAAGCAATAGCAGGATCGAAAGCAATAAATGAGGGAATTTGCTCCGGATTAAAGTTAAATTTTTCTCCCGTGAGCAGATGCTTGACTAACCCAAAAGCGGCCCGGTGATTTAAAGTAGGATCTGGATAATTATTTCTGAGCAAATTTAGGGCATAAATGCGGGAATTATCAGTTTGTAATTGCCGATTAACCCTAATTAATCCTTGCTCTAGTTTAACTCCCACCCCGGACAAATTTAATCCCTGTTCATTGACTTGATAATTACCAGCAAAAATCATATCATCAACTTCGATAACACGATTGCCTAATTGTAACCATTTTTGACCCTCGATCGCTTTCACTTGACTAGGACAATAGCCGGATAAAATCTTAATTCCTTCCGCTTCTAAAATGGCAGTAACTAAATGGGAGATTTCCCGATCAATATCCGGCAGTAGATAATTATCCTCGATAATTAAGCTAATTTCTTTCCCTAAACGTCGGAGAATTTGTGCCAAACTCACAGCCATGCTGCTGTTGCCAATAATCGCTAAATGTTGTCCTAAATTGTCTAAATTTGGCTCTTGCCAAAGGGTCTGAGCAGTAAAATAATTAACCTCATCTAAGCCGAAAATTCTCGGTACTTGCGGATAAAAACCAGTAGCGATAAGATAGTGTTTAGCCAACAATTGCCGACCGTTAACCACGAATCCTAAACGCGGCAGCCGGACAAATTCCCCCCCACCCGGGATCACATCTATTCCTTCCGTGGCTAATCTCGCCAAAGAATGATGTTTATTAATACTTTTATCTACTTCCTCTAACCATTCCCGCAACCGTTGCCATTGGGGATAAATGGCTGTTTCTTGCCAATGATTCAGCAGTTTATAGAGATGGATAATTTGGCTGCACCCCTTGCTAAAAATGTCCTCAGATGCCTCTAAATTGCCGCTAGAAGGCTGTTGCACTAAAGCCACCCTTTTTTTGAGGTGAACAGCCAACAAAGCCGCTTCTATCCCAGCAGGATTGGCACCGATAATTACTAAGTCGTAAACCACAAGTATAAAGTAAAAAGTCAAAAGTCAAAAAAGGTGTTGGGGGTTTTGGGGTGTTAGGGTGTTAGGGTTTAAGGGTTTTAGTTGAAATGCCCCTACTTCCCCACTTCCCCCCGCAACGCAACGCGCACGAAGTGGTCTCCCAATTTCCCCATTCCCCCATTTCCCTATCCCCTATCCCCTATCCCCTATCCCCTATCCCCTAACTGATTACCGGCGCCGGTCTTGCAGTTTTTTATAGACATCTCGCAGGGGGACTTGATGATAGGCGAGAGCGACGAGGGTATGATAAAAAAGATCGGCCACTTCTGCGGCAATAGCATCGCCATCATTATCTTTGCAGGCCATGACCACTTCTGCCGATTCTTCGCCGATTTTCTTGAGAATTTTGTTATCTCCTCCGGCCAAGAGTTTACAGGTGTAGGATTCCGGATGAGGATCGTCTCTGCGATCGCAAATTACCTTAAACAATTCCGAGAGAGTATCGGCCGCTGGCGGTGATTTTTGCCAATTTACTTGGTGAAAACAGCTTCTTTCGCCGGTATGACAGGCGATATCACCGATTTGCTCAATAGTCAGCAAGATGGCATCACTATCGCAATCGTAGCGAATTTGACGCACTTTTTGGATATGGCCCGAGGTGGCTCCTTTGTGCCACAATTCTTGACGAGAACGACTCCAATACCATGCTTCCCCAGTGGTGAGGGTTTTTTCGAGGGATTCCCGATTCATCCAGGCCATCATTAACACTGTAGCATCAAGATAGTCTTGGGCGATCGCTGGTACTAAACCCTGGGGATTATAAGCGATTGCGTCGAGGGGAATAGCGGAGAGTAAAGAAGACATCAGTTTTTCGCGGTCAAGAATTATGGTGGGACAAATTACCCAAAGCTTAATTATATAGCCATGGGGGTTGGGGGTTGGGGTTTAGGGGTTAGGTATCCCCCATCCCCCATCCCCCATCCCCTATCCCCTATCCCCCATTCGTGTTAGAATCAACACTTAAAGAAAAAGCTAAAAGCTAGAAAACCAAACAGGGCATCTAACCTTTAGCTATTCTTGTTCAACGTCACAGTTATCAATGTGTGCAAGACATTGGTAACTGTTATTTTTGTTTCTTGAAGCGGGAAACCAATCCTAAACCACCCACTGCCAGAAGTCCGAGGACAGTACCCGGTTCGGGAACGTGATTGGTTGTTTGACTAAATTCCTGATCTAAGATAGAAAATGAGACTTCCTCGGGAATCGTCATGTTCACATGATCGAAACCCATCAGTTCTATATCTTTTCTCACTTTGAGTTGTTTATGTAACCCGATCAAGTCCACCCCGCAGGTCAATCCTGCTAATGTATGATTATCGACTTGACACTGACCTACCACTGTATCATCAGGCTTACGAACAGTCTCGATAATTTGTAAATCTCCGTCTCCGACCATTACCCCATCAACTGTCATGTGGATATCTTTAATCCATTTGTGGGGATCAAGAACTGTAACGGTGTACCCCAAGGCTATATCGTAGATAACCCCGGCCTGAGCGAAAAACAAACCGTCGAATTTAAGCCCTGGTCCATGACTGGTTGTTGCCGGACTGACCATAATAGCGGCCGGATCTACCGGCCCGCAGAAACTGGGTAAGCAGCCCCCTGCTGGTTGGGTAGGTATGAAAAAGAAATCGGTGAATAGTTTATCGTCAACGGTAAATGAAGCCCCTGGCACAAGAAGCTCTGCGAGTGTCGCAGCATGGGAAGGAGAAGCGGTGATACCGACAACAGTAGCAGTAGCGGCACCGAGAACCGCCACACCGGAAAGGATTTTGGTTAATTTGTTGGTTGTCATCATAACTGAATTATCCAGCGTTAATTGTGTGTACTATAGCCATCAAAAGAAGTTAAGCAAGTGTTAAGCTCGCTGATAACTTTTTGTGTGACCTGACATAATTATAGCGAAACTATTCAAAAAAAAACAGGTGTTTTAGAACAGGGTGAGCGCATCTCAAACGCTATTGACCATTGACCAATTTTGTCATCCGCTTGCTGTGTGGGCATTTCAAGTGATACCAGTCAATAAAAATAGTTAGGAATTCTTAACATTTGGTTGATTTTTGCTTAAAAATTGAGATGGCAAATTCTCCTCAAATATTCCTGAATCCTGCTCTGGGTAAGCAACTCACATAAAGTTCATTTTGTTAAAGATTGTTAAGATGCGCTTACCCTGTGGTTTAGAAAATTATTTATTTTTCGGCAATATTTATCTATTTTTTTCCAATTTATAGCAGTTTTTCTTGAACATAACTACCCAAAAATTGACAAATATACCCAAGCTTTTTGGTGAAAGTTGGACAGATAAACAGGCTCTACTTAAAAAAAAATCTCTCAATCCGTTACAAAACTTAATCAAGAGAGGTACAATATATAAAACTTAACAGTTTTGACTGTCAAAACTGTTAAGTTCGATAGCAATCAACTCCCTAACGAGTTGACATACCCCAAAACCCCCGGACAAACTCAGGTTTTAGAAAGACCAAAAATCCCGTTTAATATCTGCATCTAAAGAGGTATGACTAATTTTCCTAAATCATCTATAGTTACCAGCGTAGGGTAATGGCAGTATAAAAGTGGACAACTGACTCTCTAAAGTTGGACGATTCTCTCTCGATAAATTTCTTTAATTTAAAACCGAGTCATATACATGAATAACCTCATCACTATTCGAGAAGCCTCCGATTTACTCGGAGTTAGCATTAAAACCCTCCGGCGCTGGGAACAACAGGGTAAAATTGCCCCAATTCGTACCCGCGGCGGCCATCGCCGATTTCGACCGGAAGATCTCTTACAATCTGGTCAAGCAAACCCATTGATTATTGGCTATGCTCGTGTTAATCGACCTGAACAAAAACCCCAATTAGACACCCAGATAAAAGCGTTAGAAGACTTTTGTCATCAACAGGGTCAACCCTTTGAAATTCTCACCGATATCGGCAACGGAGTCAGCCACAATCGCCCTAATTTTATGCGTCTAGTGGAGATGATTTGTCACGGTGAGGTGAAATGTCTAGTTTTAACCCATGCGGAAACTGTTAGTCTCTTTTGTCATGATTTTATTTTGGGTTTGTGCCGTGTCTTCAAAATCCAAGTCATTCTCCTCAATCAACCCCAGAAATCCATTGCAGCTGAGGATTTATTGGACGATCTGCAATCCCTCATCACCATCTGTTACGATCATCTCTACCCACTACATAACCCGGCTCATCAGCAATTACTAGAATACCTAGGGGCGTTTAAGGATGTCCGTCTGGCTTAAAATCGTCCTTGGCGTGGGTTTCTCGTCCCTCCTTGTTGCCTGTCTGATGCCGCCTCTGCTATTCCCCGAACAACGGCCAAGAATAGTAATATTTTAGCTGACGGCTGACGGCTATGATAACTCTACATTGACGGCAAATGAAACTAGAAACTACGGCGATTAAACGTATTCTTGATGCTAACCTTGACCGCGCCAGAGAAGGACTGCGAATTATCGAAGAATGGTGTCGTTTTGGCTTAGATAATCCCGATTTAGCCCAAGAATGTAAAGAAATGCGCCATCAATTAGCTAGTTGGCACTCGATCGATCTTAAACGACATCGGGACACAGCCGGCGATATCGGCAGGGATTTAAGCCATCCTAGGGAAGAAATCCGCGAGACTGTCGAGGGACTGCTGCAGGCCAATCTCGCTCGCGTACAGGAGGCTTTCAGGGTTTTAGAAGAATACGGTAAACTCTATGATCTGGAACTAGGGATAGCCTGTAAACAGCTGCGCTATCGGGTTTATCAGCTAGAGAGTAAACTATTAATCTCTCCACCTCTGGAAAAACTGCAAGCATCTCCCCTCTATTTAGTCACTTCTCCTGCCGAAAATCTCCTAGAAATCGTCGAATTAGCCCTAAAAGGAGGTTTAAAATTGGTGCAGTACCGCCATAAAACCGCCGCTGATACCATTCGTTTAGAAGAGGCCGCTAAACTGTGTGAGTTATGCCACCGTTACGATGCTTTGTTTATTATGAACGATCGCGTCGATATTGCTCAGGCCATTCTTGCCGATGGTGTTCACCTCGGTCAACAGGATGTACCGATTTCCCTAGCACGGCAATTTCTCGGTCCGACGGCAATTATCGGCCGGTCCACCACTAATCCCCAAGAGATGGCCAAAGCAATCCAAGAAAAGGCCGATTATGTGGGAGTCGGTCCAGTTTATGCCACCCCCACGAAAGCGGGAAAAGCACCCGCAGGATTGGAATATGTCCGTTATGCGCGGGAAAATTGCCCTTTACCCTGGTTTGCGATCGGTGGTATTGATAGTAGTAACATTAAAGAGGTTTTAGAGGCAGGAGCGCAGCGGGTAGCTGTAGTCCGGGCCATCATGGAAGCGCAGCATCCCGAGGTGGTGACACAACAATTATTAAACCAATTAAAGTAGGGAACGGGGGAGTGGTGTGTAGGGTGTAGGGTGTAGGGTGTAGGGAAATGGGGAAATGGGGAAATGGGGAGATGGGGTGTAGAAAGAATAAATAAAAATAATCTCCTGAATACTGTCTCGGAGAATACTGTCTCGGAGAATACTGTCTCCTGTCTCGGAGAATACTGTCTCCTGTCTCGGAGAATACTGTCTCGGAGAATACTGTCTCGGAGAATACTGTCTCGGAGAATACTGTCTCCTCCGATTAACTTGATTCGTTCATATCCAAATCCATGTCAGAAATAACCTTGCAAATCAACGGCAAAACTCAAACCTGTTTACCCGCAACTAAACTACCGCAAATGCTAGAAAATTTGGGCATGAATCCTCGGTTAGTTGCCGTGGAATATAACGGGGAAATCCTCCATCGTCAGTATTGGGAAAACACCGAAATCAAGGAGGGGGATAAATTAGAAATTGTTACTATTGTCGGAGGGGGATAAAATAATCAACAATCGACACTTGAGGGAAAAAACTTGTTAGTTATCGGTTTAATGAGTGGCACATCGGTGGATGGCATCGATACCGCTTTAGTGGAGATTAGCGGTACTGTGGAATCTCCACAGGTGCAGTTATTAGCTGGAGAAACCTATCCCTATTCCCCCCGATTACGAGAGACAATTTTGCAAGTCTGTGGGGGAGAAAAGCTATCTATTGAAGCTTTAGCCAGCTTAGATGATGATATCGCCGCAGAATTCGCCCATGCCGCTTTAAATATCCAAAAAGAAGCCCCAAAAGCCCAATTAATCGGCAGTCACGGTCAAACCGTTTTTCATCGACCCCCCGAAAACGATCGCCTCGGTTACACAGTACAATTAGGACGGGGAGCAGCGATCGCAAAAATTACCCGTATTCCCACCATTAGTAATTTTCGCGCTGCCGATATCGCCCAAGCTGGTCACGGTGCGCCCCTAGTGCCGAAAATTGACGCTTATCTGCTCTCTCACCCCACTAAAACCCGCTGCGTCCAAAATATCGGTGGTATTGGCAATTTAACCTATCTACCCCCCCGACAAAAGGAAAATTGGCAGCAAAAAATTTTCGGTTGGGATACTGGCCCCGGCAATGTCCTCATCGATTTGGCCGTACAATTTTTGAGCCAAGGCCAACAAACCTACGACCATAACGGTCAATGGTCGGCTCAGGGTCAACCCTGCTCCGAATTAGTTCATAAATGGCTACAGGAGCCTTATTTTCAACAATATCCTCCTAAATCCACTGGCAGAGAGTTATTTAGCCCCGCCTATCTAGCCCAATTGCGCCAGGATGCCCAAGCTTATTCCCTCAGTGATGCCGACTGGTTGGCTAGTTTAACCGATTTAACCGCCATTTCGATCGCCCACAGCTATCAAACCTTTTTGCCAGAAATGCCCGCGGAAGTGCTGCTCTGCGGTGGTGGCGCTCGCAATGCCTACCTGCGCCAACGACTCCTAGCACATTTGGGGTCAAATGTCAAGCTTTTGACCACCGATCAGTTAGGATTAAATAGCGATTTTAAAGAAGCGATCGCTTTTGCCCTCTTGGCCTATTGGCGCTGGCACAATTTCCCCGGTAATTTACCGAAAGTCACGGGGGCAAAAGCAGCGGTTTTATTAGGAGAAATTTACCTATGAGCAGCAGCTATGAAATATTTTCAACAATTCAACGCCAAAGGGTCAGCGATGGGCAAATAGTGCCAATTTTAAGCGATTGTACTGGGTATAAACGTCTTTTAATTCTTGTTTGGCCGCAATTGGGAGATTTTGACAGTCTCGAATACGCTTGGTGGTTAGAAAAAGAGGCAGCCCTTTGGCAAAATGCCGGGATAACCATTCGGGCCATCGGTATCGGCGATCGCAATTCAGGTTTAAAATTCGCTGAATATACGAAATTTCGGCAAGATTGGCTTTTTGTTGACCCCAAAGCCGAATTACATAATTTATTGGGACTGTATCGCGGTTTATCGTTAAAATTACCCAGATTTTCCCCCGGGCAAAATGCTTGGTTAAATCTAATTTTCATGTGTGCGGGTGTGGGTAGTCCGGGGACTCTGGCCGAAGTGCTGCGGGGTTATCTTGGCGATCGCAAAGCCCCCCAATTAATTGCCGAGGAGGAAACAATTCAAGCGCGGCCTTTACCACCTTTCCGGGGTTCCCTATTCAATCTTGCTGGGGGTCAAGGTTTTCAGCGACCTTTTGAATTAGCCACCCTGAGACTCCGTAATATGGGTCAAGTTTTGGGCAATTGGCCAACCTATGTTCCTGATAGTAGTTATCTCACCCAACGGGGAGGGACTTTTTTATTTGATAATCAAGGAAATTTACTCTATGAGCATCGCGATCGAGGTATCTTGGGATTTGCTGAGAATATGAGTTATCCTCTCGCTTTTTTGCAGGATTAAGCTTTTTTCTTCTCCATCTCGCCCACTCCCAACTCTTGACTTTTAGCTTTTCTAGCTGATGGCTAAAAAACTTTAATGTTGTCCGACCACTTATTACCTAAAGATTGATGAAATTATTTGACGATTCATCCACAACTATCGGGAGTTATTTACTCAAGAGATAAGTAAATATTATTTTAAGTTTATTTAAGGCTGTCATTACTAATGGTAAGTTGAGCCGGGTAAATTTTCCCGTAGTATCAAAAAGGAAACTCATTCGACCCGTTCAGTTTAAACGGCGAGAGAAGGGATTTTGAGATTGAGCAACAACCTATGGCAAAGAAAATAAAGACAACCACTTATAAAGTCACCCTGAAAACACCCGATGGCGACCATACAATTGATGTTCCCGATAATGAATATATTCTCGAGGCAGCAGAAGAAAAAAAATTAGATTTACCCTTTTCTTGCCGTGCTGGTGCTTGCTCTGCTTGCGCTGGTAAAATCGAATCCGGTAGCGTTGATCAATCCGAGCAATCCTTCTTAGATGACGATCAAATTGAAGCGGGTTATGTCCTCACCTGTGTCGCCTATCCTACTTCTGACTGTGTGATCGTCACCCACCAAGAAGAAGCTTTGTACTAATTTAGGTCAATATTTGGGAGTTAGACAGTCCAACAATACAACGATAATAGAGCGGGAACTGCAAGAGCGACAGTTCTCGCTCTATTTGTATTTTTGGCTCTTGACTCGACAGTGATAGTCTGATAGTTTCATGTCCTCATATTACATTGCTTGACTATATCTGACCATATTTGTATTGAACCTTCTAATACCGCTCACTTAAAACTCAAATCTGATAACTGATAACCGATCACTGATTATCGTCCCACTTCAGCGAAAATCTCGGCTAAAATCTCTCCAGCACCAGCATCGCGCAGTTTATGGGCTAAATCTCGTCCTAAAGCTTCCCCATGGCTAGGATCACCGCTAACCGAGTCCTTAATCAGGCGCTTACCGTCGAGACTAGCCACCATACCCGTTAAAGTTAGGATACCATCCTCGATCGCCGTATTCACTCCGATGGGAACTTGACAGCCCCCCTCCAACTCCCGTAAAAAAGCGCGTTCAGCATAGCATTTATCGCGGCTAGGGGCGTGTTCCAACACTTTTAGGACTTCCAAGACCTCCGGATCAGCATCGCGGCATTCTATCCCTAAAGCCCCCTGTCCCACCGCATGGAGAGAAATTTCCGCCGGAATAACCTGATGAACTCGATCGCCTAATCCTAACCTTTCTAACCCGGCTACTGCCAGAATAATCCCATCGTATTCTCCCGCGTCCAGTTTGGCCAGACGGGTGTTGACATTGCCGCGCACATCTTTAAAAGTCAGATGGGGATAATGGTGACGCAACTGGGCCAATCGACGCAGAGAAGAAGTCCCAATTACTGAACCTTCTGGTAAATTATCTAATTGATAGTCTTGATTTTGGCTATTTACCACCAAAGCATCGGCCGGATTAACTCTTTCGGTGACGCAACCCAAGATTAAGCCTTCGGGTAAATTAGTGGGCAGATCCTTGAGAGAATGGACGGCAAGATCGATCGATCTATCCAACATTCCCACTTCTAATTCTTTGGTAAATAAACCCTTATCACCGATTTTCGCCAAGGCCACATCGAGAATTTTATCGCCTTGGGTACTCATCGTCTCCACCTCAAACTGTCGATGGGGGTGGTGTTTACTCAATTCTGCCTGTACCCAGTAGGTTTGTACTAGGGCTAACTGACTTTTACGGGAACCGATACGCAGGGAACGAGGAGGACTAGAAACGGACATATCTGAAGTAGGAATTTAACTAAACATCTATCTGACTGCTCGATCTAGACTATCCTGATCTCACCCCTGTTGAGTAATCACTTTCTGGGTTGGGGGTAAATAGTTACATCTCTTAATATTTTTGGGGGAGTGGGGGATGGGCTCTTCTGGTTTTCGTGTGTTAATTTTTGTTATGAATTAAAGCAAGCAAACAGCTTAAGTCGAAGATGTTCAAAATTGGTAAATCCATAACTTATTCTTTTAATAAGCTTTATT
>NZ_SFBY01000275.1:0-4924 GCF_007095505.1 Microcystis sp. M_QC_C_20170808_M3Col | reverse complement strand
TGACTTCTTTGCTGATGGATAAAAATGGGTCAGTAACGTTCGCTCAATCCTTTACGGGGTCAGCTTTTCAGCCATATTTTCGTTACCTGACCTCAAAAAATAAGCGAACGGTGAGTACTAAATTGTTTGCCGAAATGTTCGACACCGTTGACCTCATTTTCCGCAATGGGGTAGATTGGAAAGCCTTCATTGCCGCCTTAAAAGAAGTGCAAGTGCAGAATGAAGATACGCCGCTTCAGATACAGAGCATTGCCAATAAAGGAGATGGCGTGATAGTGGTAAAAGTCCATGTACCCCCCGATACTGATAAAGAGAAAATTCATCAAGAATTGAACCAAAATTATCAAATACAACTAGCAGCCCTCGAAGCCCAATATAAGGCACAACTCACCGCCAAAGACACGGAAATTGCCATCTATCGCCAACAAAGTGTTGATATGATGGAAATTACCAAAACCCTCGCCAACCGTCCCATCCATGTAGAAGCAAAAGCCATGAGCAATAGTAACGACAGTTCCCCAAATATTAACATCCGCGATATTAAAAATTCTGCCGTCAATTTCGGCAAAATCATCGGCGATGTAACTAATACCATTAACCAAATTGCAGCCGACGCTTCCCCAGAAAACGCCCAACTTAAAGCTTTACTGCAAGAACTGACTCAGGCGATTGAAATTGACAGCCATTTAGATGTAGAAGAAAAAGCCGAAGCCGCCAACCAAGTGAAAAAGATTGCCCAAGCTAGTCAAAATCCTGATGATGCCGGATTGCAAAAGAAAGCCCAACGAGCAGTTAATTTTCTCGAAACAATTGCTAAAGCTTTGGAACCTGCCAGCAAACTTGCCCAAGCCTGTCAAAAAGCCTTACCGATAATTTTGGGAATATTAGGCTTCTGATAGGTTTATAGTTGCGCTTTAGCGCAGTTCTAGTTAGGGCTAGAGCATCCTCGTAACTGTTTTACCGTCTCTTTTAGCCATTGATTATAATCAGTTTCGTAGGCAGTTGACGACATAATTTAACTCTTCATAGAAAATTAATTAAATGGCTCTCTATCTAGGAGAAGCCGAATTTTGTTCAAAAGTTAACTCCTCTAACACTTCCGTAACCAACTTGCCATTGGCTAAACGCTTTAAACTTCTAATCTGAATATTTACTTTAGGAGTTTCTTCTAACTGTTCAATCAAAAAATCTGCATATTTGATTATTGCCTCACGCGCCGCACTTTTTTTAGTCCAAACTTGCGCCATTTCTAACATATTAGTAACCCCAATAAACTCCTCTCCCTCCCCATCTAAACTATGATTAGCTGCATAGGCATTAGCAGTAGGACACAACAATAAAACATAGCCTAAATGTCCTTTTGTTGCTGTGCCAAATCCTTTAGCCATAAAAAATTCTCCTCAAGATAACAAATCGATGGCAATTGTCGATGATAGCTGAGATTCTATCACTTGATGACCGAGATTAACCGGTCGAGCATTTCCCTCTACCGGGGCGCAATAACGGGGAATTGGACTAGAAACGAGGCTAATATGACGGTCACTCACCGCTAATCCATGGGTAGGATCATAGCCTTTCCAGCCGCCCCCCGGCAAATACACCTCTACCCAAGCGTGTAAATATCTTTCTCCTTGGTCTAAATCTCCTTCTTGATAGCCACTGACAAAACGGGAAGCCAATCCCACACAGCGACACACATCCATAAATAAAACCACAAAATCGCGACAGGAACCCTGCTTATTTTTCCAAGTGTTTCCGGGTAGATAGGGTTCCCCAGTAAGACGAATAATTTGCTGACAATTTCGGTAAATTTTGTCATTAAGATTAAACAGGAAAGATAGCACCTGTCCCTCGGTTTCCCGCATAACTTCTTGGGCTAATGCTGCTATATCAGGGTCATTAGCTAACCCATAAAATTGTCTGTAGGGTTGTAATTGACTGTGGAGAGAAATGGGATAATCAAAGGGTAAACAGGTCGCCCAAGGTTCCAACAAATACTGAAAAGGATTAACTCCATGGGTTTCTACTTCACTCACCACATCAATTAATAATTCTTCTGTCGGTTGATTAAACCAAATTTGTAAACAAGAATTACCATCGAGGTCGATAATATTAGTTATCGTTAAAGGTTCCGGGTTAATTTTGAGCGTGAACTCTCGTAAAGTTTGCCCACCATCGGATTTTGGTCGCAAGCGCAGCAGATGGGGCGATAAAATCACGGGTTGATTATAGAAATAGTTAGTTTGATGCCGAATGTGATAACGCATTAAGTTGTTAATTGTGATTGATATTGAAAGTTATTTACTGGCAGAGGTGAGGCAAGTTCAGGATTAAAAACGAAGAAAGTTTCTGTCATTTTTATTCCCACATCATTAACTCTTTTTTGAATATGGTCGAGGAATTCATGTAATCCCGTTTCAATAATATCCTCGATAGTTAGATAACTCATTTCCGCACCAAGTCGCCCTAAACTTCTTTCTACCGAATTCCCCCAAGTTCCTATAGGAGTACCAGTAACTTGATGCAAACAGTGGTCTAATTCCCGCAGACAAAAGTGAATTGAACGAGGAAATTCTCGATTCAGAATTAAAAATTCGGCCACGTCACTAGGAGTAATCCGTCGTTGACATTTACGATACATTTCGTAGGCACTCACCGACCGCAGTAAAGCAATCCATTGAATTTGGTCTAGAGAAGTTCCTACCCATTGAGCGGAAGGTAAGAGATAATAGTATTTAACATCAAGAATTCTGGCGGTTTTATCGGCGCGTTCCTGTAATCTTCCCATAACGCCAAAATGCCAACCTTCATTATGAGTCATCGTTGCATCCATCACCCCCGCAAAACGGTGACTAGCCAATTTAACTTGGGTAAAAAAGTTCGGTAAAGTAGTTTGAGGATGGTAAGAGGAAGCATCTTTTACCATCAAGAAAAAACCATTAACCTGTTCCCACATTTCCGAAGAAATAATCTCGCGAACTGACCGAGCATTTTCTCGCGCCCAGCGCAAACAAGAGATAATTGAACTACTATATTCCGTGTCAAATGTCAAGAAATTGATCACATTTTCTGCGGTGGCTGTGCCGTAACGTTTCTTGAATTGTTCTAAATCTCCCGTGGTTAAAACCAAAGGTTCCCACTGTTGCAAAACACTGGTAGGTACATCTAACATTAAATTAAGGTTAACATCCATAAACCGGGCCACATTTTCTGCCCGTTCAATATAGCGATTTAACCAATAAATTGAATCGGCAACTCTACTAAGCATAATTAACCAGGAAAAAGTGAAAAGGAAAAAGAAAAGGGTAGGGTGGGTTAGTAACCCAGCAAAATTTTGATTATTGTCCTGATTACTTGGTTAAAACCCAAGTATCTTTACTGCCACCACCTTGAGAAGAATTAACCACTAAAGAACCCTTTTTCAAAGCCACGCGAGTTAACCCCCCGGGATGCACATAAATTTCATCGCCACGATGGAGAATATAGGGACGTAAATCCACATGACGACCTTCAATTTCCGTGTCAATTAAAGTGGGAACCCTAGAAAGACTTAACACTGGTTGAGCGATATAATTGCGGGGATTAGCGGCAATGCGTGGGGCAAATTCTGCCCTTTGTTCGGGGGTAGCTTGAGAACCGACTAACATCCCATAACCTCCCGACTCATTAGCGGCTTTCACAACTAATTTATCGAGATTATTTAAAACATAATCTAAGTCCTTTTCTCGCCAACAAAGATAGGTAGGAACGTTATTTAAAATCGCTTCTTCTCGCAGATAATAACGAATCATATCGGGGACAAAAGCATAAATAACCTTATCATCGGCGACTCCCGTACCCGGGGCATTAGCTAAAGCGACGCGACCTTCCTGGAAAACTTTTAATAATCCGGGTACACCTAACATCGAATCGGGACGAAAAACCGCAGGATCTAAAAAGTCATCATCGAGGCGACGATATACCACATCTACCCGTCTTAATCCCTTAGTGGTTTTCATTTGTAGATAACCATCAAAGACGACTAAATCACGCCCTTCCACTAATTCTACCCCCATTTGTTGGGCAATAAAAGAATGTTCAAAGTAGGCAGAATTATAGGTTCCGGGGGTTAAAACCACCACGGTGGGATTAGGCAATTGGGGCGGTGCTAAATTAAGGAGAGTTTCCAACAGATGGGAAGGATAATCATCCACCGGTTTAACATTCATTGTCTGGAAAATATCCGGGAAGGTGCTTTTCATTACCCGACGATTTTCGAGGACATAAGAAATACCGGAAGGAACCCGCAAATTATCCTCTAAAACGTACCATTGACCATCCTTATCGCGGACTAAATCGGTTCCCGTGATGTGACACCAGATACCTCCGGCGGGTTTCAGTCCCACACAGGGTTTCAGAAATCCCGTTGCCGAGGCGATTAATTCGGGGGGAATAATGCCATCTTTAATGATTAACTGGTCATTGTAGATATCGGAGAGAAAAAGATTGAGAGCTTTGATGCGTTGTTTCAGGCCTCTTTCTAAATAATCCCAGTCCTCAGCCGAGACAATTCGGGGAATAATATCAAAAGGAAAGATTTTTTCCACCCCTTGATTGTCGCTATAGACATTGAAAGTCACCCCCAATTCAAACAGGGCCGACTGAGCGGTTTCCCGGTGTTGTTGAAGTTCTCGGGGGGGCAGATTCTGCAACCATTTGATTAAAGGGGACGCGTGGGGACGAGGTTGACCATCATCTAAGAATAGTTCGTCGTAGAAGCCTTCGGGATCGTAGGTATTTAATAGCACACTGACCTCATTTCATACCTTACCAAAATTTTGGGTTAAAGCCCCGTCCTTTTAGGACGGCTTGATGTTAAAATAAAACTGGTTTGAATCCCCTGAGTGGGCGGTAGTGAATGGCTCGATTGAGTTGAACCCTTGAA
>NZ_SFBY01000274.1:0-14148 GCF_007095505.1 Microcystis sp. M_QC_C_20170808_M3Col | reverse complement strand
GTAATTGACCACCTGAAAATGGGTAAAACCCCACACCCCACACCCCAACCCCCAACCCCCAACCCCCAACCCCCAACCCCCACCGAAAAACTTTTTCAGCAGACCCTATGTAGAATGCTTTCGACGACGTACTGGGAAATTACCTGACAAAAAAAAGTTGATAGAACCAAAACGGTCTATCAACTCTTAAAATTACTTCTTCAGGAACTAAAAATTAACGTTCCTGAAAGACGATTTTTTTGTCCAAGGAAGGACGGTTATTCGACTTAGAAGGATACTTATTGCCACCACTGCGGGGAGTTTTATTAATCACCGGTTTACTGCTCGCCGGTGCGGGAACTTCCCAATCGGTTTTCATCCACTGGGGACAATTTTGATCGTAGATCATTTGCAGGGCAGCCGCCGCGATCGCTTGGGGATCGTATTCTTCACTTAAATCCCGCACTAAAGGCAAGAAAGAAGCCATACGTTCCCCCGATAAAGCCTCTTTTAGCTGATTTTGCAGCTTGGCCAGGCGTTTTGCTTCTACTTCGGTGCGACTAGGAATGGGACTAGATTCCAGACGTTGACGCAAACGCTGTTCGATCTGACGCAACAAACGCCGATCGATCGGTTCTACTAAAGATATAGCAGTTCCCGTTTTACCAGCGCGGCCCGTGCGGCCAATGCGGTGAATATAGGTTTCCGCATTATCCGGCAGATCATAGTTAATAACGTGGCTGAGATTTTCCACATCTAGACCGCGGGCCGCGATATCCGTGGCTACCACTAATTTAATTTTGCCCTCGCGGAAACGTTGCACCAGTCGTTCCCGTTGCACTTGGCTTAAGTTACCGTGGTATTCATCCACCGTTTGCCCCGCTTCTTGCAGTTTGCTGGTTAATTCGGCCGCGGTTTGCTTGGTGCGGACGAAAATAATCGCCGATTCTAGGGGTTCGATCTCTAACAGGGGTTGCAGGACTTTTAATTTCGTCCAACCGCGAGGGATCAGATAAATTTTCTGCTCGATTTTAGCAGGAGCGGCCTGGGGTTGAGAAACCGTCACAGAAACGGGAGATTTCAAGAAATTAGCGATTAAATCGCGGATTTCCCGGGGCATAGTTGCCGAGAAACAGGCGGTTTGACGGGTGGAGGGGGATGCTTGCAGAATTTTCTTAACATCATCGATGAAACCCATACTGAGCATTTCGTCCGCTTCATCGAGGACTACCCAGTTTAGGGATTCTAGATGGAGTTTTTTGCGATCGAGCAGATCGATTACCCGGCCAGGAGTCCCGACCACAATCTGGACACCTTTTTCCAGACTGCGGATCTGACGTTCCATGGATTGACCACCACAGACTGTCAGGATAAAGAGACGACGATCATCAGAGAAATCTTTGATGGCGCTGGCCACCTGTTGGGCTAATTCCCGGGTGGGGGTGAGGATTAAAGCTTGAACGTTAGGATTTTTGGTGTCCATGCGTTCGAGTAAAGGCAGGGAATAGGCGGCAGTTTTGCCGGTTCCCGTTTGCGACATTCCTACCATGTCATGGCCTTCTAACAGGAGAGGGATGGCTTTCGATTGAATTTCGGTGGGGGTGGTGAATCCAAGCGTTTCTAGGTGTTGAAGACGGCTATCGGATAAACCTAAATTGTTGAAACCAGTGGTCATAGGGATTGTTTTGTGGGAATTAAATTAGAAAAATGGAAAAATTAGACTATTTCGCCGTAGAGATCGTAGGTATCGGCCGAAGTGATTCGGACCTGTACGATCGCACCTAGAATCGCCTCCCCTGTCACATAAACCAAGCCATCCACTTCCGGGGAAAAACGAGCGGAACGCCCGATTAACTCTCCTGTTTCTGGGTTTTCCTGTTCGATGAGAACATCGACAGTTTGACCGATATAAGCTTGATTTTTGCGCTCCGAGATCGGTTGCTGAGTTAACATCAACCGTTCGCGGCGTTCGTCCATAATTGCCTGTGGCACTGGATTGGGCAGGTCAAAAGCGGCTGTACCTTCTTCGGCGGAGAAGGTAAACACCCCGACGTGATCGAACTCATGACGCTTGACAAATTCCAGCAGATGGCTGAAATGTTCCTCGGTTTCTCCGGGGAAACCGACGATAAAAGTCGTTCGTAAAACCGCGTTCGGGATAGCTTGCTTGATCCGCTCGATAATGCCATCGTTGACTCGTCCTTGCCAGGGACGGTTCATCGCCCGCAGGATGTCGGGATGGGAATGCTGTAGCGGCAAGTCTAGATAGGGTAAAACATTCGGGGTCTCTCGGATCGCCTCGATAACCTTTGGCGTTAACCCGGTCGGGTAAGCGTAGTGAACGCGAATCCAAGGTATATCGACTTCTCCCAGCGCTCGCAAGAGTTCCGCTAATTTGGGTTCGCCATATAAGTCTAACCCATAATTGGTTGTTATTTGCGAAATGAGAATTAATTCTTGCACTCCTTGGCCGGCCAATTGTCGCGCTTCGGCCACAATGGACTCGATCGATCTCGATCGCTGATCGCCGCGCAGGTGGGGAATAATACAGAAAGCACAGCGATAATCGCAGCCTTCGGCCACCCGCAGATAGGCGACTCCTTCGGTAGTGGTGCGATAACGGGGTAGATTTTCATCAGCGATAAAAGTGGGATCGGCGCTGACTTCCTTGACTCGTTCTCCCGTCTCTACCCGTTCCACGATCTCGACGATTTTCTGATAATCTCCCGTGCCAACAATGGCCACGGCTTCCGGCAATTCCGTCAGGAGTTCATCTTGGAAATGTTGGGCCATACAGCCGGAGATAATAATTTTTTTATTAGCTTCCGCCAGTTCCACGAGGGTGCGAACGGATTCTTCTCTAGCTGCTTGAATGAAACTACAGGTATTAACGATAACGTAATCGGCCAACTCCTCGTCATTATCTACGGGATAGCCGGCCTTGGCCAGCAGTCCTAACATATGCTCGGAGTCGATCCGGTTTTTCTCACAGCCTAGGTGTGAGATAGCGATGGTTGGCTTATTGCCCATGCGATCGAGTATCAACCAAATCTTAAACTTCTCTAATGTTAAGACATTTTAACGGATTCCGGACTTGATAAAATCATTAGCAGTTAAAATATTTTCCCCCCTGTGGCCCCGTGGCTAGGCCTTGACCCTGTTAAAATGGGTGAGCGGCGCCTGGTTGGGGACGCTAAGAGTAGTAGACGCTGTGAACTTAATTGCAACTTTCAAGACAAAAAACCCGATTATTGGCGTGGTTCATCTCGCCCCCCTGCCCACTTCCCCCCGTTGGGGTGGTAGTCTCAAGACGGTGATCGAGCGGGCTGAACAGGAGGCGACGGCTTTGGCTGCCGGTGGTGTTGATGGTTTGATTATCGAGAATTTTTTTGATGCCCCCTTTACCAAGCAACAGGTGGATCCCGCCGTGGTTAGTGCCATGACTTTAATTGTTGATCGCATTAAAAATCTGGTGGTCTTACCGATCGGTCTTAATGTTCTCCGCAATGATGCCCATAGTGCCTTAGCGATCGCTACCTGTGTCAATGCCCAATTTATTCGAGTTAATGTGCTAACGGGGGTTATGGCTACCGATCAGGGCATTATTGAGGGTCAGGCCCACGAACTCCTGCGTTATCGGCGCGAATTGGGGTCTGAGGTCAAAATTTTAGCGGATGTTTTGGTTAAACACGCCCGCCCCTTGGCAACTCCTAATCTGACTACGGCAGTTCAAGATACGATCGAACGGGGACTAGCAGACGGGGTGATTCTCTCCGGTTGGGCTACCGGTAGCCCCCCTAGTTTTGAGGATTTGGAACTGGCAGTGGCGGCGGCCAAGGGAACACCGGTTTTTATCGGCAGCGGGGCTGATTTGGACAATATCGGGCGGTTACTGCCGGCTGCCGATGGGGTGATCGTGGCTAGTTCCCTCAAGCGTCATGGCAAAATTACTGAACCGGTGGATCCGATCCGGGTGTCGCAATTTGTGGAAACGGCCCGGCAGATCAACGATCAAAAAGCAAAAATTAATAATTCTCTCCCTTCTTTGCCTCTGTCCACATAACCCCTTGCTAGAATGGCGGATAGTTTCAGGGGATAGCTATCCTAAGTTTTTAGGAATTGAAAACCTCCTAATTAACACAATATCGTTACGGGATTTTTCCTTTCGACAAAGTACATTTCGATTTGTGAAAATCTCATTAAGTAACGATTTCCCTCCTGACTCCTGACTCCTGAATTCTGCTGTAATTTAATCTAAATAATATTATGCGTCGTCGTTCTGTACCTTGGATTCATCGCTACTCCCGGCCCCTAATTGGGGGGGTTTCGATCGTGGGGGCGATTCTGACCGGCTATTTAACCATTACCAAACTGACGGGAGGGGCTGCTGCCTGTACCGCCGGGGCTAGTGATGGGGCTGGTTGTAGTGGTGTTCTTAATAGTCCCTACGCTACGGTTTTCGGGCTGCCCTTGAGTTTGTTCGGTTTTTTGGCCTATATGGCCATGGCGGTTTTTTCCCTCAGTCCTCTATTTATCAATGGGGAAACTCAGAAAAATCTCCGCAAAAGTTTAGAAAATAATACTTGGTTATTGCTGTTAGCAGGGGCGACTGCGATGGCGGTATTTAGTGGTTATTTAATGTATATTCTAGCCACGGAATTAAAGGAATTGTGTCCCTACTGCATCACTTCGGCTTTGTTCGCTTTAACCCTATTAATTCTCACAATTATCGGGCGCGAATGGGAAGGTTTAGGACAAATTATACTGCCGATGGTTGTAGTGGCAATGATTACTTTTGTGGGAACTTTAGCGGTTTATGCGGGAGTAAATTCCCCCACGGTGGCAGGAGGAAAAGAAGAAATTACCCGGCCAATGACAGCTGCTACACCCCCGTATGGTTGGGAAGTAACCACGGTTTCGGGAAAAGCAGAAATCGCCCTGGCTAAACATTTAAAAGCAATTGGTGCGAAGGAATACGGGGCTTTTTGGTGTCCCCACTGTTACGATCAAAAACAGTTATTTGGTAAGGAAGCTGGAGAAATCCTCAAAAAAGAAGGGGTTTATATCGAATGCGATCCCCAAGGGGTTAATGGTAATCCCCAAGCTTGTCGCAATGCCGGAATTAAAGGTTTCCCCACTTGGATTATTAAGGGTCAAGAATATTCGGGAACCCAAAGATTAGAGAAATTGGCGGAGATTTCTGGTTATACTGGCCCGATGAATTTTAAATATACAGTTCCGGGGCGCAAGTAGGAAAATATTGAGGGGTTGAACCTGGTTCAGCCCCGACATTTTATAGTGTTTGTTCTCTAGATAAAGTAGAACTTGAATTTTGTTCTTAGCAATAGAGGGAGATTGAAAGTTGCCAGATTTTGATCAACCTATACCCCAAGAAAAACTTGACATTATTGAGAAAAATAGAGCCAATTTATTTGCTTGGTGAGGTCAGTTTTCACCCCAACTGATTGAAACTATATTAACTTATTATTGCCCATCTAATTCGGTCATCCTCGATCCTTTTGTGGGTAGCGGCACTGTTTTGCTAGAGGCAAGTTATTTATCCCTAGAAGCTTATGGATTTGAGATTAATCCCGCTGCTTATATCATGAGTCATACCTATGAATTTATCAATGATTCTCAAAAAAAAGAAGTTCTTAAAAACCTGAGAAATATCATCGATCAAGAATTTCCTTTGAGAATTTTTGAAGTCAGTGACCAAGTAGAAAATTTAGTAGATAAATTGCAAAATACTAGGAATATGCTACCGGATCGGTCAAAGGTTTTATTTGATGCTTTGGTAATCATTCTTGATGTATGTAAGAATAAAATTACTCAGGAATTTATTCAGAAAAAATTTTCACATCTTAGCAATATAATTACTAAGCTACCTTACTCTCAAAAACCGATCAGGGTTGGATTATCTGATGCTCGTTCTCTACCACTAAAAAATAATCAGATAGATTTTGTTGTGACTTCTCCACCCTATATAAATGTTTTTAATTACCATCAAAATTATCGTCAATCCGCTGAAATCTTAGGATGGGATTTACTCAAGATAGCCAAGTCAGAAATTGGTTCTAATAGAGCAAATAGGAGTAATCGTTTCTACACTGTAGTACAATACTGTTTAGATATGGGTGATATTTTAAAGGAACTGGCAAGAGTCAGCAAGCAGCAAGCAAGAATTGTTTTAATTGTAGGACAAGAATCTAACGTTCTTGGCGTACCTTTTTATAATGCTGATATTATTGAAAAAATAGGTATCAAAGCCAAGCTATTACAGAAAGTATTAAGACAAAAAAGAAAATTTAAGAATAAATTTGGTAAAGTTATTATAGAGGATATAATTAATTTTATCAACTTAAATAATCAAGTTAGTCAAGAGGTAATAGAACAAATTTCTAGAGAGGTAGCATTCGAGGTATTGGAAAGCAGTAGGCTTTTTGTATCTTCAGAAAACCAGCTATGTTTAGAATCAGCAATTGCCAAAGTCAATAATATTCAAAGAACACCAATTTTAGATAAGAGATTATATATTGATCCTGTTAATATTTGAACATCAACAAAAATACATGAACGAATTTTCTCGTCCTCACTACACAAAAATAACTGCCTGTCTTAACAATCCTCGGTTGCCAGAATCTGATCGGGAACGTTTAGAAGAAGCTATTATAAAATATCGCCAGTGGATTATCGAGTTAGAATCGATTAATTCTGGTCAAGCAGATGCAGTAGAAAAGCTAGTGTCAGCTACTAACTGATATAAGCGTTTTATTGAACTTGACTTGATTTTTGATAGTTCAGATAATTTTTTGTATAGACAGAAAGGACAGTTAAAATTAGATAATACTATATTATAAGAATTTTTACCGCAGCTGGTTTTACGTAGTTTATAAGGAATAGATAACTCTTTTGAATTGGGTCCAAGAAATACCTTCTCTGGACTAAGTTTCCTATCCTCTCTCGGCAATATTGGTCAAGGTGGTCAAGCAAATATTAGAAGCAAAAATCAGGATTTTATACTGGGTAAAAAGTTATATCTAAAGTCATCTTTTGAGCCAGAATTTCAAAATTATGAATTGATTGAGTCTCATCTTGGCTATGTTTGTGCAGAGTGCAAAACTAATTTAGATAAAACTATGTTTCAGGAAGCTGTAGCCACAAGTAGAGATTTAAAAATTGCCGTTCCTAACTCTTTATATTTTTTGATTTGCGAATTTCTTGATATGACACCAGTTTCAATAATTTCTACTCAAATTGATGATGTGTTAATTATACGAAAAACTAAGCGTATTCCCGCTAATCTTCGACAAGAGTATCGCTCCTCAAAAGCAAGACAGCTGCACAGACAGGAATATGTAGATTTTTTGGATGCTTCTCAATATTATCCCGATGTATTTCAAAGGATGATCGATAAAATACAAACTCATATTGATAATACAAATCCATCACTGGAAAATGTTTTATATCAAGGATATTTCTAAAAATTTTCTCGACATCAAGTTTAGCTAATTTGATGTATAATCAAGATGTAGATAAGTTGCTAATTATTGGTTATGACTCAGGTAAATCTACAAAAAGCCGCTAATATTCTCCGTGTCACTACCGCAGAAATACTAACATGGCAAAAGAAAAAATTAATCAAAGGTCAGAAAATCAATCAAGTTGATTGGTTATTTAATCTGGATGAATTAACCAATTTTAAAAATAACCAATCCCCCAGAGAATTGATAATTTTACAAACTGTTGAGCCAACTAATTACACGGTTCTTGAATTATTTGCTGGCTGTGGTGGTATGGCTTTAGGTTTAGAAAATGCGGGACTAAAAACGCAATTAATGGTGGAAATTAACCAAGATTGTGTTAATACTTTAAGACTCAATCGACCGCAATGGAATGTTATAAATCAGGACATAAAAAAGATTAAATTTTCTGATTTTAGAGACAAAATAGATATTGTAGCTGGGGGTTTTCCCTGCCAACCTTTTAGTTATGCTGGGTTAGGGAAAGGATTAGAAGATTTGAGAGGAAGCTTATTTTTTGAATTTGCTCGTTGTTTACAGGAAGTACAACCTAAAATTGCTATGGCCGAAAATGTTCGAGGATTATTAAGCAATAAAAAAGGAGAAACCCTGCAATTAATGCTGCAAGCTTTACAGGAAATCGGTTATTATGCTGCTTATCAAGTTTTATCGGCTCAATTTCTCGATGTTCCCCAAAAAAGAGAAAGATTAATTATTATCGCCACCCGTCAAGACCTAAATATTAAACCCATTTTTCCCCAATATAAAAACTATACTATTTCTTTGAAAAAAGCTCTAGAGAATTGTCCAATTTCTCTGGGAGTAGAATATAAAGAAAGAAAAAAAGCGATTATGTCCTTAGTTCCCGCAGGAGGAAATTGGCGGAATTTGCCGATGGATATTCAAAAAGAATATATGAAAAATAGTCTCAAAAATCACGGAGGCCGGACAGGATATGCTAAAAGATTATCTTGGGATGAACCAGCTTTAACTATTACCTGTAGTCCAGCACAAACCCAAACAGAAAGATGTCATCCCCAAGAAACTCGTCCTTTGACTGTGAGAGAATATGCACGAGTGCAGTCCTTTCCCGATGATTGGCAATTTACCGGTAACTTAACCTCTCAATATCGACAGATTGGTAACGCGGTTCCTGTTAATATGGCCTATCATCTTGGTGGCTGTTTAATTAATATGTTGCAAGGGGATTATCTGGGGGAAACACAGCCAAAAACTGAACAGTTAAGCATTCCGGGGTTAGAAGTTAATTAGGGTTTGCGGCAAAAAGTTTGTTGGTGGGGGTAGGAGTCAGGAGTCAGGAGTCAGTAGCCGGTCGTTTCAGGCTTTGTTGCCCTTGTTTTTTGTACCAAGCTATGTACTAAACGAAGGATAATGCAAGGTTTTTGAAAGTCCCAATCCTATTTTCGCAGCACTAACATCGGATTTTAACAGGTCAAAAGCCTTATTTTAAAAGGGTTTTACCATTATTCAGCAAGTCCTAACTATTCATAATTACTGACACGCAAAAACTATTGATTTAGGATAACAAATACAATTATAATACTTTTGAATCACCGATAACTGTTTCAGTTTCATTGTTAGATGGTATAGGGAATCTCAATAAATGGATGTTGATTGAGATCAAAATCTTGGGTATTACGAGTGACTAATTTGAGATTATAGTAAAGGGCGACCGCTGCTTGAATGGCATCGGGCAATTTCCATTGAATAACCTTTTTGTTAGGCTGTTTAGTTGCCTTTTTTTTGATTTGTTCACGACGGATTTGAATGACTAAATCAGTGATGTTGACATCTAAGTCTATCAGGGGAAAATGGCTTAACAACTCTGCTGCTTTTTCAAAGGAATTATTATCATCAAAACCAATGAGAACTTCGGCTTTAGTAATGACAGAAATATAACTTTCATCTCGGTGAGCTTTGAGATAAACTGTAGCTTGGGTAATACCATTAAAATGGTCGATTAAAATACAGGAGTCTATTAATCGTTTCATATCCACTCCTCCCGAATTTTTTGCTGATATTCTAAGCCATCTCCTTTAGTCCAGATTCCCTTGGTTTTATCTAATAAGGCTTCAAAATCGGCTTCTGTCTTTTCATCCTCAACTACTTGAATGTTAATGGCTAACTTTGTTCCTGCTTTAAAGGGTAAGTTAGAGAGGATAATCTTCTGAGAATGATCGATGGTTAAATAGGTTTGATAACTATTCATAATTATTGACACGCAAAAACTATTGATTTAGGATAACAAAGACAATTATAATACTTTTGAATCACCGATAACCGTTTCAATTTCCTTGTCCTTAATAGAACTTAATATACTTCAATTTTCTCAAAAAAATCGACCCGCCTAACGGCGAGAAAAAAGTTAAAAAGGCTGAATAAATAATCAGTTTTTAATAACCAGATTTTGTAGGACGGAGAGGAGTGTAAATATTTGTAAAAATGTAGCTTAGAATACAGTTGTGGGGGGGGAATGTGTATTCTCGCAGTTACTTTTCTGATTGATAAAGAATCGAAACCAATGACCATAGCATATAAAACGTTGAAAAAATCCCTTCCTATAGGTATCTTTTCTGCGACCTTTTTAGTGGCACTTACGAATCAACCAAGCTCGGCATTTACTGTTAATCCTCTGGGTCCTCTAGGAGCATTAAACAACTGGGTTCCCCAAGAAACATATACACTAGGAGGCAATACGAGTTGGAAGGTAGATCTTAATCCTATTAATGTCACACTCATTAATAAGGCAGCAGATAGAGATGCATTTAAGACTTTTTTAGATAATTCAATCTATGGAAAAGCAGTAGCAGATGGAGGACTAGGCTGGACTTTTAATCTTAAACCAGTTGATACTTTAAAGGGAACTTTTAACATTCAAAATTATTACGCTTGTGCGCCGACTACTGAGTGTGGAAAGGAGCGTGCCAAAGACCCTGTATTTCCAGGTCCTATTTTAAAAACCGGTGTTGGTGCTTTTCTGGACTTAACCTTGAGTTATGATCCAAAAGCAAACGGACAACCACAAAACGCTCCAACAGGCAATGACTTTCACTGGATTCAGCAAATAATGAATGATCATAAGCTTGGGTTCGATCATGGCGTTAAGGATAACAAAATTGACACACCATCTACAACAACTCCTTACTACGACGATGGATTCTCAGCGAACCAAACCACTTTCATCGATAGTCCATATAGAGATGATTCAGGAAAAGCTCATAAGTTTGACTTTAACCTATTTTTAGTTAATCAAACTGCCGATAAGACAGTAGATATATATGATGGTATCAATTGGGGGTGGACAAATTCTTGCACATTACCTCAACCTAAGCCAAAAGGTCTATCCCTATTTGCTGAAGCAGATGCTTCAGGTTCTTGTCTAGATTTTGGTGATGCACCTGACAGTTATCAAACGTTGTTAGCATCAGACGGACCGCGATATCAAGAGGGTGAGCTTCAGTTGCTTGGACAGTTATGGGATTCAGAAAAAGATGGTCAACCAACTCCCTTGGCAGATGGAGATGATATAAATGGAGGTTGTCAAGATTGTAATATTGATCCAGATGACGAAGATGGTGTCATCTTCGGGGACAGTTGGGTTGATGTCTTATTTAAGATTACCCGACCCGATCCTAATCCTTATCAACTTCGTGCTTGGTGGGATACTAATTACAATGGAGTCTTCGACCACACATCAGAACTCTACATTGATGATTTACTCACCTTAGCGCCAGGCATCTTTACCAAGCGTTATAATCTAGGATTCAATCCCAAAGCAGATGGTCTTTATAGTCGCTTCCGTCTTACTTGGGACCCGTTAGATTTGGACGTGAAACCGTTTGATGAATATTACTCTAAAGCAGACTGTAACACCACTGATGCAGCAGCAGGAAACTGTGTCTCTCACGGTGAAGTAGAAGACTACGTTCATGTTCCCGAACCTATTCCCGAACCCAGTTCTATCTTTGGACTTCTCGCTTTCGGGGGACTCGGATTAATGGGACTTCGCAAGAAACGTTAATCCAATAGTTAGGGTTTGCTGAAAGAAGCTAGATACAATTAATTACACATATCTAATACTAAATCCGTTGAGTAACGCACAGAAAACGGGTTTCTCGGAGAAACCCGTTTTCTACTCATGCACTCATGCAAAAAGGGGAATAAATAATCAGTCTTTAATAACCAGATTTAGTATAACTACTTCTTGCTTGAGTGCCTACCCCACCAGAAATTGATTTTGTCCGATTTTACTGTTCAGGGGGAATAACTTCTAAGGGAATACTTTCAGTTTCTCCCTCTTTAGATGGATTGACATCGGGACTTTTTTCTGCATCTGGAGTTTTTTCCACCGCTTTGGTTTCTGGGGTGGGGGGATTTTCGGGGGGTACTTCTGGACTGGGGTTATTTTCCGGGATGGGAGTGAATTCTACTGGGGTTTCGCTTTCAGGAGACGGGGAAACTTCGGGGGAAGCTTCGCTATTACGGGTTGTTTCCGCGGGAGTTTCTTCTATCCGGGGAGATTCTGGGGTAGTTGCGGGGGTAGTTGCGGGGGTATCTGGGGGGGTGTCTTCACTGATGTTTCGTTCTTCCTGGGGACAGGCTGCCGATTCTAAACCGAGATGACATCGGACTTCCTCCCGTCCCAAAGACACGGCAATTCCCGACACGGACATTAATAAAGCTAGGATGGGCAAGATATTCTTCATAAAATTAGACTTGATTCTACTCCTCGACATCACATTGTCTATTTTAGATAGGATCGAACTGATATTGAGAACCCTTTGGCCCTTCATTGCCGCGATTAGCGCGCACCAGGGGAACTTGATTAAAAATGTTAAAATCCGTGGTGCTTCCCTGCAAGGTGATTCCTCGATTTAAAGTTTCGACTACAGTAGCACGGTCAGAACTTTTAGCGATCGCTTCTCCTAATACTTTCATGGTATCGTAGGCGGTAGCAGTACGCCAACTGACGCGACCGCGCCAACTTTTCAGCGCATCTTTGGCAAAAGGATCCGTTGCTTGGAAACTCCAAGGTACTGCTAGAACTAATCCGTCGATGCTATCTGCTCCTTGAATAAGTATATCGGGTGTATAAAGTTCATTTCCGCCTAATAAGAGCATTCCTGACGATTCTTGGGCAATAGCCACGGCTTGATTTATGCGATCGCCGTCTTTACTCAGGGCCAAAAATACCACCCTAGCGCCGGCTTTTTTGGCCTGATCTATGGCGGTTTTAGCGTTAAAATTGGCTTTAGTTGTGTCTATTTCCTTAACTATCTTGCCTCCCGGTTCTTTTATCGCTTTAGCAAAGGAATCCCTTAATTTTTGACTATAGGGACTATCGGAATTATAAAAAAGAACCACTGACGGAGAATTCTCTTGCTTACTAGCATAATTAGCCAAAGTTTTGGCCACCGCTTCCAGATAACTACCCAAAACTTCCTGAGATTTATCCTCAAGGGGAATAGTTTTCAGGGTTGATTTTCCCGTTTGACTAACACTGGTAGTCAGGGGAGAAAGAATCGCTAATCCTTCTTTTTCGTAACTTTCAATCGCTTTTTGACTAAAAGGATCGATTCCGTGGCCCATAACTGCCAAAACCTGACCGGATTGAATCAGATCATCGGCTATCGCTTTTGATTGTAGCCCACCGCCATCATTAGCGATGACTATTTCCAAAGGATTACCAGGATTAGAATTATTAAACTCCTCTTGATACCTGGCCACACCTCGGAGAATTTCCTTGGCACTGTTGGGGTCGTTAGCGATGGGGACAACGACGGCTATAGTATTTTGATTACCTTTTTGTCTAGCTTTGGCGTTATTGTAATAGATTTTGCCCTCCGGGTCGTTTGCTTGGGGAGTGGCTGCCGGTTGGTAAGCTGCGATCGCATTTGCCCAATCTTCCTTTTTAAAGGCCGCTGCGCCTTTTTCTTTGTTAGGAGTGGAATTAAGCAGTATTTTCTCACCTTGGCTAAATAAATCGGGATTTTTAGCCGTATTACTCACAAAAGTTGTCTTGGGTTGCTTGTTTGGGGTTTTTTCTGGGACGACTTCGCGAGTATCGGGTTTGGGAATGAGCATTTGCAATAGACTCCAACCCCCTAAACCTGCGGTTAAAGCGGTAATTATCAAAGCGAAGGGAAGTAACCAGTTAGATTTTTGGCCAACTCTAGTTGTACCCCCCGGGGAGACCACAACCGTGGTTTTAACCGTCGTTGTTACGGGATCCATCGCTTCCCTAGGCAGGCCACAGATAGGACAATCAGGAGTAGTATTTTCGCAGGGTTCATGACCTCCCGCAATCGCTTGCGTATAAGGTTTACCATCCTTAGGGATACCGTCACATTGCCAAGTAGTCATAATCAGTTATCAGTTATCAGTTATCAGTTATCAGTGGGTAAGTTATCAGTGGGTAAGTTATCAGTTATCAGATTTGAGTTTTAAGTGAGCAGTATGTGTTAAGTGAGCAGTATTAAATAGGGTTTGCGGCAAAAAGTTTTCCCTGGGGGTAGGGTGTGGGGTGTGGGGTGTGGGGTGTGGGGTTTTACCAGTTTTGAGGTGGCCAATTACCTAATTTTCAGGGAAAAAGTGCCTAAATTTCCCCCCGATCACTGCCATATCC
>NZ_SFBY01000273.1:0-4062 GCF_007095505.1 Microcystis sp. M_QC_C_20170808_M3Col | reverse complement strand
GGATTGCGATAGGGTTCAATTAAGACAGTATTAAGGACAATTCTGCCTAATAATCCCAGATAATTGCGGTTTGGTTCGGGATTGGGGGAAAAAAATAAATCTATCTGTCGGGTTTCATCACTGACTTCTTTACTGATTTCGACGGTTCCCAGGGGAGAAAGTAATTGTTCAAGGTAATTTTTGGCAAATTGGTCATGGGGTTTCATGGACTGAGCAGTTAATCGATAATTTTCAATTGTATAGTTATTAAAAAAGTGGGTTTAAATAACCCACTTCTCAAGGGATGATTGGTAGTTTTTGGGATCGGAATTTTCAAACTGTGCCAGAAACTATGAGCAGCCATGGCAATTATTCTCCTTGTCAATAGTCAGCAATTGCAAGATTAGACTACCTCTTCGAGAAAATCATAAATTTTGTCTAATTGTTCCAAGGTCACTAAACCGTACTGCCAGAGAATCATCGGTAAATGAATTTTATCAGATTGGATCGAGCGCTCGGCCATAGCGATCGATTCTTGGGGAAGGGACAATTCCTCTTGTAGAAATTGTCGGAATTGGGAATAGGCAATCGTGGACATAGGGGGATTTTTTTCCTCAATAGTATAGTATATCTCGTGATTTTAACAAAACACTACCTGATCGGTTTCAAGGACAGTTAGTCTCGCGACCGTTTTTTCTGTATCTAAGCTATCCCGATGATAGAGAGCGCTTTCCTAAAAATCGCTGGCTCTCTTAAGATAGTCCCGTTAGATCGAGCAGAATTTTGTCTCTGTTTAATCTATAGCAAGGGTAAAGATTATTCAATCTATGACTTGATAGACTATAAAAATCTTAATCGATATGGTTAGATTTTAAACAGTATAAATGCGTAATAGCTTCTAAAAGCCATACTTATATTTCCAGACAAGGGACACCTTCTATAAGAAAGTTAACACCATTTTCAAAAATCAAGGTCTTGAGATAGACTCAATCTTAATTTTATCTCCTTCTTTCACTCCTAATTCTTTCGCTCGACCCCCAGCTAGTTCGATTACTTGATTAACCATGGTGTTTGGCCCATAGACAGGACAAGGATCGACAGCACAAGGGGGGACATTCAGCAAAACTGCTTTTACTATACCATCTTTTAGAAAAATCATGTCTAGAGGAATCGAGACATTTTTCATCCAAAACCCTGCCATCAGAGGTTGTGCAAAGGGAAATAGCATACCGCGATTTTTCTCCAAAGACGAGCGATACATTAAACCCTTGGCTTGTTGTTCCGGGGTTTGAGCCACTTCTAACTCAATCATCTCACCATTAATATTTGCTTTGGCCGTGATCGGTAATATTTGCGCTTGATTCTCAGTCGTAATCTGAGCCATCGAACTATTATTACCATTGAGATTAGTCGATTGACAACTCAGCAGCAACAAACCTAAAAATAATATTAACTTGATCTTGAGCATAAATGATTTTTTACCAGTCATCATCAATAGTTATCAATACTTAATTTTTCTAGTATAAGTGGAGAATTAAGCAGATAAAACGTTAACACAAAGTAGCGACGACAAATATAAAGATATTATTAAAAATATCTAGCATGGGGTTGAGCATCCTTCCTTGAGGAGAGGGGCAGGCTTACTAGAACATATATACTAAGAAAGTTCTCAAATTTATTTGCCGATTTTTCCCCGCAATTTTGCCCTAGTCTGGCTGCAGTCGATCGCCTTCGTAGGTTAAAATACCATTGATCTGTTGATCGATTATTGTAGGCTCAGGAGCAATCACCATGACCGCAGAAAGTATGTTATTTAATGGGGCGATCGTGGCGATCGTTCTCGTCCTCGTCGGATTAGCTTGGGGTTTTCTTCTCCTCAAAATCCAAGGTGGAGAAGCGGAATAGCTTGTTTTTCGGTTCATGGTTACTTTACTTAGTAGTCATGAACTACTTTTTTCCCATCAAAAGTAATTAAGAGAAAATCAATAACTAAAATTTTATACCCACACCTATGAACACTCCCACGATCGAGTTTTTTGTCGGTTTATCAGAAGAATTAAGCGGTGTTAGTCTCCGCAAAAATAAAAGTACCGGGATTCGCAATGTCCTGATGACTTTTAAAACCCTGAAAGCGATCGAACGTTTCCAAAGTTTCACCACCCGCACCTACGGTGATCTTCGTCTCACCGATGAGGAGGGAATTATCACAGTGATTCCCAACTCGACTAAGTTTATCTTTGGAGGGGATGAAGGGGATGAAATTCAACGGGTAGAATGTGGTTTTGAAATCACCGATGAACACTGGGAGCGTTTTATGCGCTTTATGAATCGTTATGCGGCAGCCAACGGTATGGGGTATCAGGATAAGTGAGAAGTGAGAAGTGGGGTGATGGGGAGTGGGGAGTAGGGAGAATAAATAAAAATAATCTCCTGACGACCGACTCCTGAATTCTGATAGTTAAAAACGAGCTAAAATAAGGATAAATTTAGTCAAGAAACCATGAAAATAGCGATTACTGGGGCGACGGGATTTGTGGGTAGTCGGTTAGTGGTCAAACTCTATGATCGCGGCGATGACATCCTAATTTTGACGCGCAATCCCGATAAAGCCCGAAGAATTTACCCAAAGTCAATCTATCCTAAGATAGAGATTATTCCCTATATCGCCACAGAATCGGGGGATTGGCAAAAAGAGATTTCCGGATGTGACGCGGTGATTAATCTAGCGGGAGAACCGATTTCGGAACGCTGGACCGGTGAAGCAAAACAGGCAATCGTCGCTAGTCGGGAAATCGGCACCGAGAAAATTGTCGAGGCGATCTCGCGTAGCGAGCGCGTTGCGACCGCACTGGCGGACCAGAAACCGAAAGTTTTAATTAACTCCTCGGCGATCGGTTACTATGGAACCAGTGAAACCGCTAGTTTTGACGAAAATAGCCCTCCCGGTGACGATTTTCTGGCAGATGTCTGTAAAAAGTGGGAAAAAGCCGCCCAAAAAGTTAAAGATTACGGCACTCGTTTAGTCATTCTTCGCACGGGTATTGTTTTAGGCAATGGGGGTGCTTTAGGGAAAATGATCCCACCCTTCAAACTGTTTGCCGGCGGACCGATTGGCAGCGGTCGTCAGTGGTTTTCTTGGATTCATCGGGATGATTTAATTAATTTAATTATCTATTGTCTCGATCGCCCAGAAATTAGCGGTACTTTCAACGCTACTGCACCCAATCCCGTCCGGATGAAAGAATTCTGTCAGATTTTAGGGGAAGTAATGAATCGTCCTTCTTGGTTGCCAGTGCCAGATTTTGCCCTCGAAATTCTCTTGGGAGAAGGAGCAAAAATCGTCTTAGAAGGTCAAGAAGTGCTGCCAAAAGCCACTCAAGCGATCGGTTTTGACTATCGTTATCCTAATCTAGAAGCGGCCTTAGAGGAAATCGTCCCGAAAATGTAGAAAGCTGATACACTGGGGGCAACAATTCTAGATACCAGTAATCTATTATGAATTCTTCTGAGCCGACAGAAAATTTCTGTTTTTGTACTTTAGCTCTTAGAGAAAAGTATCAGCAATTAACTAAAACTTTGGCTGAAGATTTACAAAAATACGCTCCTCAGATCAAGATCGTGGTGGGAACTGATGCCCCTCAGTATTTTGATAATGTTCCGAATGTTATCGCCTTCAAGCATAATCAAAAAGGAATTTTGCACTGTTATAATGATAAACGCTTTGTTCTAGAAGAAAGTTTAAAGTTATTTCCGACAGCTATTTTTATCGATGCGGATACAAGACTAATAGAATCATTACCAGACAATCTTGATTTCACTCCAGGTATCGTTGGTTGTCATCAGAGTATGGTTGAGCATAATAAAAAATATCGTCCTCGGGATTTACCTAATTTAATCAGGGTTTCTGAAAAACTAGGAATTCCGAGTGAACAAGTAAATTGGATTGGAGAGTCTTTATTTAGGATCTGCTGAAAAAGTTTTTCGGTGGGGGTTGGGGGTTGGGGGTTGGGGGTTGGGGGTTGGGGGTTGGGGTGTGGGGTTTTACCCATTTTCAGGTGGTCAATTACCTAATTTTCAGGGAAA
>NZ_SFBY01000272.1:0-6476 GCF_007095505.1 Microcystis sp. M_QC_C_20170808_M3Col | reverse complement strand
AAATTATCTATCTCCGCCCAAAATCTATGTCCTTTCTTGATAATGTGTCTTTCTGCTACTAACATTATTCTCCGTTGTCTTTTAACTCAGCGTCGGGTTTTGAAGGGTTGTTATCCGTTATGATAGTTGTACCGGAAGGCAATTGATAGCCTGTTAAATTCCCTTGTTTCCACCACCTCCAAGCCGTTCGATAACTTATTCCTGTTTTTTTGCCTAGTCCGATAGTTTCGTGTTCACATATTACCATGGCTGACTATATCTGACTATATTTGTATTGAAACTTTACAATACCCTTCAAGTACAATTAGAGGGTTCAAGGTTGAAAACGAAGGTGTGGCAGCGATCGCACTTGAGCAATCGTTTCAAAGTCTCGATCATTATGAATCAACAGTAAATTATTATCTAAAACGACTTGGGCAATACAGCAATCAATCGGACTCCGAACTGTTAGTCCCTGACGGCGCAGATCGTAGAAGATTCGCGCGGCTGCTTGCCAAGAATTATTCGCCAATTCAACGTAATCCTGAAGTTCGAGGTAGGTAGAGAGCAAAGTCCACTCTTTTTCATTCAAACTTCCCTGAAGCAGTTCAAGCTGAGTGAATCGTGTCAGGAAAACGTCACGACCGTTAATCAGTATTTCGAGTTTTTGTCGGCCTTGACCTGTGCGATCACGGAAGATACTGATCCAAACTGATGTATCAATCAGCAGCATGACGAGTCTCACGCAGAGCTTTATAGTCGAAATCTGGGGCAAATTGAATTTTTCCAGCAAGATCAAGAAGGTTTTTTTTGCGGCGCGATCGCACTAGCTCCTCTAGAGCTAAGTTAATCACCTCCTCTTGATTAGCAAGGTTGGTCAATTGAAAAGCTTCATTGAGAAGGGAGTCATCAAGATTGAGAGTAATTTGCATGAGTTGACTAAAGGTAAATGTCTTGAGGGTAAAGCAATGATAAAAACCCGTATTGTAAATTATTGCATCTAGAACGTCTCTCGAATGTGCCAGGGTTATGCTTGGTGTTGAGTTTGATTGCCTTCCATGTTTATTAGAGTTTTATGGTTAATTATAGCACCAACCGCAAGAGCGATCGAGCAGGGAAAACAATTAATTCCACGGATTAGACAAGAATTCCCTCTCAGTCAAACAACAGCAAGAACTTTTAGAATTGATAGAGACAATTTTGGTTTATAAGTTACCCCAAGTCAGTAGAAAGGAGATAGAAGCGATGTTTAGTTTAAGCGATTTAAAACAAACTAAAGTGTATCAGGAAGCTTGGGAGGAAGGCCGACAAGAAGGTGAATTAGCGGCAAAATTAGCCTCTATTCCTCGTTTATTGGCATTAGGATTAAACTTTGAACAGATAGCACAGGCTTTAAAATTAGAGATCGAACAGGTTAGACAAGCAACTCAAGGGGAATAGGAAAAGTTCAAGGTGATCCTATTTTAATCATAGTTTCCCAATCTTGATCGCTATCAATTAACAGTAAATGATTCTCCTAACTTTGATAAATTGATATAATTGCCGGTGGCTATCTTTTGCCGGTAGCCATCAAGCAAAAATCGGCAACCCCGAAAATCCCGCAAGTCTTCTCTTAATTGGGAACAATTTGCCGAAAAGTAACCGGACGCAGATAACCTCGAACTCTCACCGATAAGGGACTTGCGTAAAAATAAGCTGCTAGCTAGGAGGGTAGAACCGTCACATCCCATTTGGGTGAAGCTTCAGAACGCTGCCAGAAAGGTTGCAATTGTTCTAGTTCTTTAGCCAAAACCTTCACCCCTTTTTCATAAGTTCCTTCTAGCAAATGCACTAGAGGCTTTATGCCCTTCCGAGTCATGTTAGAAGCCCAATTAAGAGCCGCATCAATTGAACCCAAAATTGCCCCATTCCAATAGTTCTCTAAGACTGCCCAACACCGTTCAATTGGATTATATTTACTATGGCATTTGCGGATAGTAGATGAGCCGTATTTGCCACTGCGTTTTTCGGGCAAAGTCTACCATTCTTTTGATAAATTGGCTGCGGTTGCTGCCAGTGGCGGCTTCTGGTGTCTAAATCAATGACTAATTCTTCTAACCCTGGATAGATTGCTTGATTTTCTTGCCACCACAACTCTAAACAATCGGCCATGCTGTAGAATTAGCTTGACAAAAGTGAGACAAGGCCAAAGACTCTCTCGAAATGCAGTTAAATAATTGGATGGCGACCTAAAAATATGAGTGAATTAACTATTAGTCCAGCTAAAATTAGTGGTGTCATCCCAGATTCGATCGCCGCCGAGGTCGGTTTTGAAATCGGGGATGCGCTCCTCTCTATCAATGGTAATCGTCCCCGGGACTTAATCGATTATCAATTTTTATGTGCCGATGAATTTTTAACCCTAGAAGTGCTTGATAGTCAGGGCAAAACTCACCGGATAGAAATCGAAAAAGATTATCATGAAGACTTAGGTTTAGAGTTTGAAACTGCCCTTTTTGATGGCTTAATTCAGTGTAATAATAAATGTCCTTTTTGCTTTATCGACCAACAACCAGAGGGCAAAAGAGAAACTTTATACTATAAAGATGATGACTATCGCTTAAGTTTTCTCTATGGCAGTTATTTAACCTTAACTAATCTCACCTCAAAAGAATGGCAGCGGATCGAAAAGATGCACATATCACCGCTTTTTGTGTCCGTTCATGCCACGGAACCCGATCTGAGAATTCGTCTCTTAAAAAATCCCCGCGCTGGTCAAATTTTAGACCATTTAAAATGGCTACAAGCCAGACAATTACAAATTCATGCCCAAGTGGTAGTTTGTCCCAATATTAATGATGGAATTCATCTCGAAAGAACCCTGTTAGATCTGGTTTCTTTTCATCGGGGAGATATTCCCTGTGTGGAGTCGATTGCCGTAGTTCCCGTGGGATTAACCCGCTTTCGTCCCCAAGAAGATGAATTAATTCCCGTTAGCCAAGAAAAAGCGCGAGAAGTGATCGAACAAGTCCAAACTTTACAGAAACAATTTTGTCAAGAATTGGGCAGTAATGTGGTGTGGTTAGCTGATGAATGGTTTTTAATTGCCCGAGTCGATTTACCACCTCAATCTCACTACGAAGACTATCCCCAAATCGGTAACGGAGTTGGCTCGATTCGTCAATTTATTAGGGATTTTCAGAAGACAGCAAAGAAGTTATTACCTGCTCAAATTACTCCATCTAGACGATTGATATGGGTAGTGGGAAATGCGGTAGAACAAGCCTTTCAACCCCTAGTTAAACAGTTAAATAATCGGCGGGGTTTAACCGTGGAATTAGTGGCTTTAAATAGTGATTATTGGGGACAGGAAATCACGGTTACGGGTTTATTAACCGGGCAAGATATTCTCAAAGGATTACAAGGTAAAAATCTTGGGGATGGGGTTTTATTACCCTCCCTCATGCTCAAGCATGGGGAATCGGTATTTTTAGATGATCTCACCCTAGAAACTGTTATTAATCAGTTAGGAGTCCCTATTTATCCAGTCCTGGGAGTGGAGGAATTAATTAAAACTTGTCTTACTCTCAATCCCTTGAACAAATCCTAATCTTGAAAATAGACAATTATCAGTAATCGGTGATCAGATTTGAGTTTTTAGTGAGCGGTATTAAGTAGAAAATTGCCGTTTTCTTGGCACTGATCACTGATTACTGATTACTGATTACTGTCTTAGCCGATTTCCACATTACCTGTCCCTTGAAACATCAGCCAAGAGAGGAAAAAATTAGCCACAAAAATCGCTAACAAAGAAGTTACCACAGCCGTGGTAGTAGATTGACCAACTCCTTTAGCACCGCCGGTGGTGGTTAAACCCCAACTGCAACCGATAATAGCAATTAAAACCCCAAAAATTAGGGACTTTAACATAGAACTAATTAAATCCCATGTTTCCAGAAAATTTTGGGCTGATTGTAAGAATAGGGAATAGGAAATACCGTAAAGACTATCGGAAATAAATAAACCACCGAGTAGGCCGGTGACTAAAGAGATAATAGTGAGCAGGGGTAACATTAAACTACAGGCAATCACCCGGGGAATGACCAAATAATCGATCGGATCGGTTTTTAAAATATATAAAGCGTCAATTTGTTCTGTTACTCGCATTGTACCAATTTCGGCGGCAAAAGCCGAGCCAACTCTCCCCGCCACCACCACCGCGGTTAAAACCGGGGCTAATTCTCTTGTTAAAGCCAAGGAAAGGACTCCCCCAACAAAACTACCCGCCCCAAAAAAAATAAATTCTCTGGCTACCTGAATAGTGAAAACCATACCCACAAAAGCAGCCGTAATTAGGGCAATTGTCAAGGATTCTGGCCCAACAATACTCATTTGTTCAAGAGTATTACGCCGGTGGATTTTGCCATTAAGAATATGTAAAAAACTTTGTCCCGCTAATAAACCAGCAGCCCCCAAACGCTGGAACCATAAACTTAAACCACCGGCAGCATCACTTTTTCTTGGCATTTGTCGAGGGACTATCGCTAAAATCTAACTTATTATAGGCGAGAATTCCCTCTGATTATCCCTCGATTGTTAGGACTTGGTTTGATGCCACTCGATCGAGGGATAACAAACCATGGTTTTGCGCTTCTGGCAGGGGATAATAGAATTGTCTAGTAGTCGTCAGCTATCAACCCTGATTCTTTATCCATGCCAGATTTAGCGAAAATTATCCTGAGAAACCATAAAATTGATGCCGTTAAACGATTCCATCCTTGGATATTTTCCGGAGCGATTAAAGAGATGGAGGGGGAAGTCAAAGAGGGTGCTATCGTGGAGGTTTATAGCGATCGGGGCGAATATCTAGCCACTGGACTGTATAATCCTAGCAATATTGCCGTTAAAATTCTTTCTTTCCAAAAAGTCAGCGATATTGCTCAATTATTTCTCGAAAAATTCCAGAATGCCTATCAGCTGCGGCAACAAATCGGTTTAGTCGATAACCCGAAAACTAACTGTTATCGCTTAATTAACGCTGAAGGAGACGGTTTACCCAGTTTAATCGTCGATTGGTACAATGGCACGGCGGTTATTCAAGCTTATTCCCTAGCTTTATACCAACGTCTCGATCTGATTGTCGATTGCCTGAAAACTATCTACGCTGACAATTTACGGGCAATCTACGATAAAAGTGCCGCGGTTTTGGCGAAAAGCGCCCATATCTCCGAAAATAAATACTTATTTGGTCAAAAAACTGGCGATGAGGTGTTAGAATCTGGCCACCGCTTTATTATTGATTGGGAAAAAGGACAAAAAACAGGATTTTTCCTCGATCAAAGGGAAAATAGAGCAATATTGTCCCAATATTGCCAGAATAAACGGGTTTTAAATACTTTTTGTTACTCTGGCGGCTTTTCCGTCTATGCTATGCAAGCGGGGGCTGCCCTAGTCCATTCCGTTGATAGTTCCCACGGTGCGATCGATCTTACCGAAAAAAATATCGCCCTGAATAATCTCGGTGAAGTTCCCCATCAATCCTACAGCGCCGATGTTTTTAACTTCCTGCGCGACTGTCAGGAGGATTACGATCTGATTGTCCTCGATCCCCCCGCTTTTGCCAAAAGTATCCAATCCCGTCATCAGGCGGTTATGGCTTATAAAAGATTAAATTACCAAGCTTTCCAGAAAATTCGCCCGCAAGGTATTATTTTCACCTTTTCCTGTTCCCAAGTGGTTAACGAAGAACATTTTCAGGGTGCTGTCATGGCTGCCGCCATTGAATCGGCTCGCCCAGTGCGAATTTTAGCACGTTTAAGCCAACCGGCGGACCATCCCACCAGTATCTATCACTCGGAAGGTTCCTACCTGAAAGGATTGGTTTTAGCGGTGGATTGATGGAAAATTAAACGATTACCATCCGGATCATAGATGTAGATTTCCGGACCGTGGGAAGTCTGGCTAATTTCTCCCCTAGCACCATAGCCGATTTCGCTCAAATGATCGAGGGCTTTTTCGAGACTCTCCACCTCGAAACAAATGCTCATGCCACTGCCCCTAGAATCGCTAAATTCGTCTCTGTGGGACTCTTTAGGGCAAAAAAGACCTAATTTAAGGTTAATCAGCCTAAATTCCGCATAAACGGCGGCAAGGTAGGGGTTTGGTTCCTGTTGCAACAGTTGACGATAAAACTGCACCGAGCGATCGAAATTACTCGTTCCTAGGGCAATAAAAGCTTCTGTGTAATTGAATGGACTATCGGGGGGGTTATTCATTGGGGTTGGGGATTAGGAGATGGGAGATTGCCCAAAAGATCTACTTCAGTGCGGTGAGGATGTCAAGTCCGTTGTACTGCCAATAGTAGTCGCGTCCATTGCCAGACTTTCTATCTCCCTCGGTATTGACACTCCCCGCTCTAAAGAGACGGGGATTCTTGGTTCACAGAGATTACTTGCTTAGACAGAATTGCTTCTGAAAAAGTAGAGGTATTCTCTCCCCAAGCGTTTATTGGGTCGAGC
>NZ_SFBY01000271.1:0-2879 GCF_007095505.1 Microcystis sp. M_QC_C_20170808_M3Col | reverse complement strand
TAAGACCAGAACAGAGTAAATCTGTTAAGGCCGGTGCGGAACCCCGCAAGGGAAAGAAGCAGAAACCTAAATCGTGAGGTTTGGGAATCGCCGTCCGTTTACGGCGGTGAGGATGTCAATTGGGTACTCTGTAGTTGAGAGCTAAAAAAGCCAGTAGTTTTCAGGAAAAACGGGGGGGTTGAAAAGTGAAATCAAAAGGAAAGGGGATACAGTTGAAACTGCCGTCGTCCGAGTCGGGTTTCTCGATGTTAGAAGTGATCATTGCCATTTTAACTATTACCGCTTTCTTAACAGGAACCTTACAGTTAATGGCAGTGAATGCCTTATATAAAGTTCGGGCAGAAAGACAAGCTAAAGCTAACTTTTGGATTCAAGAAGACTTCGAGTCTGTTAAAGCTTTAGCTTCGAGTTTAGATGTGCAATCCAGTCCTAATTATGTCAAGACGGATGTGTGTACAGGAACGGAGGGTTATGCCACAGCTTTAAGAAGACAACTAACGGAAACTACCCTCACCAATACCTCTATACCGACGGAAAAATTAGTAGAGACAAGACCAATTGTCGGTAAAAAAAACTATTCTCTCTATCGAACTTTTGATATTACTAACCAATCGGCTAATCCCCATCGTCTCCGTATTGATTATCGAGTCGAAGCAACAGATAAAACTACTAAAGATTACCCCAACCAAGAAGATGTTATTGCTGAAAGTTCTGTCGAGGTGGTTCCCGATGAGTCGTTTAAATGTCCATCATAAAAATCAGGGTTTTACCCTGTTAGAAATTTTGGTAGCTTTGGCAATTACGGGAATTCTTGCCGCCTTAACCGGACCTAATTTATTAGCTTGGTTGAATAGGAATACGGTCCAAGAAGCCACCGATTCTATGCAATCAGCCCTACAGGATGCTCAAGGACAAGCTATGCGTCGAGGGAGAATTTGCACGATTAATTTCACTAACGGGACTGGCACTAATCCCACGGTTTACTCGCAAATAATTGCCAGTGAGCCGGGTTGTTTAGTGATGGCTAACGCGGGTTCCCTAAGTCTGCCGGAGGAAGTATTTATGGTGACGAATTTTCCCCTCCTAGGCATCAGTCCGGGGGTGCAGTTTTCCTTTCGGGGTCATGTACCAGGGCTAACCTTTACTCCGCCGGAAAACCAAGCGATAATCGTATTATATCCCGCCGCCAATGCCTCCGCCGCGCCCTATCCCAACCAAGAACAAAAATGTATAGTTATGGCTTCTCTGTTAGGAATAGTTAAACAAGGCACTTATACTGGAACTTCTCTAACTAACCTCGATGCCCGTAAATGTCAAATCCGTCTGGATGGAACCCAACCCTAATCAGTACCCCACACCTCACTCCCCACTTCCCACTCCTGTGCAGTTAATCACCCGCTGCAGGATCGCAGAATCCAACCCAGTAAGACTCCGATACCACCAAAGCGGACAATTTGCCAAAAAACTTCCCCCAGCAGTCCGCGACGGATTCCTTCCCAGAATAGGCGCTTTAATTCCCCTTCTTTGAGTAAATTGCTTTCTAAAATTACCTCTAATTCTTGAATCTGTTCGCGAATTTGTACCAATTCCTTTTCTAGTTCAGGTAGGGGATTTTCCCGCCATTGGGGTTCTATTTGGCTAAATTGTGCCTCTAGGTCTTTTTTTTGCTGTTCTGCTTCGCTGATCTGTCGATAACGGTCTTTTAGTGCTGCGATCGCCGCTTCGACTTCTTCAATCGCTTGGGTAAATTCTGCCGATTCATCGCTAGGGTATGGGTTTTCTTCTAAGGACATGGACTCGATCCGATTGCCTGCGTCTAAACTATAGTTATAGACGATTTTACGGTTTTACGAAACCTTTTGATTATGATTCCATCCCCTGTCTCCTCCTCATCTCAGACTGTTGATCATCTATCTACCCTGGAATTGGCGCGGATTTTGGCGGAACGTTTGGCGATCGCACCGATTGACTGGCATCGTCTGAAAGCCAATCGTAATGCTCGGGCTGCCGAACAATTAGGGACGGCTTTGGTGTTTTTATTAGATAATCAGCCAGAAGAAGCACTTCCTCGGCTACAACAGGCTACAGGCTGGCTCGATCGCTCAATTTCTGCTCCTCCCTGTCCTTCTCACGGTCATGGTCATTAGGTGAACCCGCGTTCCTGTTTAATTTGTTTACAAAGTTTCAGTTGGGTTCCTTTTTGATTCCAGTCAACTTGGTCGAAGATTTGATATAATATACACAGTCCTCGGCCATTTTCCGCTTCTTCGGGGGGAAAATTGGGACAATCGCAACTACAGCCATGATGGTGACAACGGGGGGTAAATCCACAACCTTCGTCGGTAATTACCCAAGAATACTCGTCTTTACTGCTGGAAAAGTGAACGACCACGGTTTTGCCCGGATCGAGATGATTGCCGTGTTTAGCGGCATTAACTAAAGCTTCTTGCAATCCTAATCTAATTTCTGGTTCTAATTCTTCGGGAATACTAGCGGTCAATAAATCTAAAATCGGACAAAGATACAAGGTGGAAGCGAAACTCATGGTGTTCCAGCTTCGTTTGCTTGTTGGCAGTGAAATAGCAATCACGGGCTTTACCTCTAGCTTTTATTCAATGACTATTCTCTTACAGAAAGATTAAGGTCTCTTAACCGTCGATCTAGTTGATTGCCATACCTAATAAGTCATATTCTGCCCCTTTTCTGTCTCTGAGATGGATTAGATATTTTTTTGACATCCTCACCGCCGTAAAACGGACGGGGCTCTTCTGGTTTTCGTGTGTTAATTTTTGTTATGAATTAAAGCAAGCAAACAGCTTAAGTCGAAGATGTTCAAAATTGGTAAATCCATAACTTATTCTTTTAATAAGCTTTATTTT
>NZ_SFBY01000270.1:0-3111 GCF_007095505.1 Microcystis sp. M_QC_C_20170808_M3Col | reverse complement strand
TGGGGGTTGGGGGTTGGGGGTTGGGGTGTGGGGTGTGGGGTTTTACCCATTTTCAGGTGGTCAATTACCTAATTTTCAGGGAAAAAGTCCCTGAATTTTCCCCCCAATCACTCCAAGGGGCGGCACTTTTTGAGGGAAAAAAAGTCTAAAAACCTTGTTGGATAAGGTTTTTAGATTTATTCAGCAAACCTTATCTAGAGGAGTGAGTTGGCGGCAAGCTGCCGCCGACTAAGCCGAAAATTTCAGGGTTCCCAAAATTAATTACACATCTAAGCCGTCAGCTTTTTGCTGTGATCAGTAAACAGTAATCAGTGAAAAGACAGTAGAGACTATACTCTGTCACTTAAAACTCAAATCTGATAACTGATAACTTACACGCTGATAACTGATAACTGATAGCTGCACGACTACTTAGTACAAACGCTTACGGGGGCGATAATTAGCCACGGATTCCACTAAACCCAAGGCGATAAAATTGGTTAATAAAGATGAACGTCCATAACTTAACCAGGGTAAAGGAATCCCTGTAATCGGGGCTAATCCCACGGTCATGCTAATATTAAGAATTGCCTGAAAAGCGATCATTGAGAGAACACCGATCGCTATTAAAGAACCGAAGTTTTCTTTAGCAGTATTAGCAATGACTAACAAACGCCAACAGATTAACCAGAAAGCTATTAAAACCAAAATACTGCCGACAAAACCGAATTCTTCCCCAACTACGGTGAAGATAAAATCGGTGTGTTGTTCGGGAATAAAATTTAATTGGGTTTGGGTGCCTTGGTGTAATCCCCGTCCCAATAATTCTCCCGATCCGATGGCAATGCGGGATTGAATTAATTGATAACCTCCCCCCAAAGGATTCTTTTCTGGGTCAAGAAATAGGGTTAAACGATCTTTTTGATATTCTTTTAATAAACCCCAAAAAACCTCGCCTAATTTACCCACTGCCAGATTAGTTGCCACCACGATGAAAGTAGATAAAAAACGGTAGGGGAGGGTAAACCAAGCAAGGACAGCGATGATAATTGCTAAAACAATCCAAGCAGGAAAAAGTAAATTAAACAGAAAAACCGATGCGAGGGGAGATAACAGGATAATCATCCAAGGGAGTTTCGCATTAGCCCAGTAAATCATGCCTAGGGTAATTGCTCCAAAGACTAATCCTGTCCCCAAGTCCGGCTGCGCCATAATTAACACCCAGGGGATGGCAGTGACGGCAAATACACGAGCGATCGCAAAAAGATTATCGGCGGGACGATGATGTAGGAGGGCTGCCAGAGTGATAATTAAACCTACCTTGGCAAATTCCGACGGTTGCACATTAAAACTGCCGATATTAATCCAACTTTGCGCCCCATTCGCCGTCACCCCTAGGATAATTACCGCAATTAGGGAGAGATTGGTGAGAAGATAGGTTAACCAGTGCCATTTCAGCAGACTTTCGTAACGACAACGGGCCAGAAATACAGCGATCGCCACTCCCCCGGCACCGAATAACCAGTGTTGCCACCAGTCGAGAGCGGTGGTGTTCCTTTCGGCACTACGAATCATTAAACCACCGAAAACGGTTAAACCCGTCACCAAAACGAACAAAAGCCAATCAATTTGGGCTATATCCCGGAAAATGAAGCTAAACTGCTCGTTAAAACCCCTTAGTTTCCTACTAATAAGGGACTGTCTTCTCACCATTTCTCTCCCCAAATTTACTGACTAACTATAGGCTGCTACGGATACTTTCGCCGCCACCTGACGAGCGATCGCTATCAGGGCTTTAGCTGAGGCCGATTCCGGTTGCCCCACAACCACTGGTACACCAGTATCACCGCCCTCCCGTAGGGATATCTCCAGAGGCACACATCCCAGTAAAGGAATGCCCAATTCTTGCGAGGTTTTTTCCCCACCACCGGAACCAAATAGATCATAGGAGCGATCGGGCTGATCGGGAGGGATAAAATAACTCATATTTTCCACGATACCCAAAACCCGCGCCCCTAGCTGTTGGAACATTTTTAAACCCCGGCGCGCATCAATTAAAGAAACCGTCTGGGGAGTGGTGACAATCACCGCACCCGCTAGGGGGACCGATTGAATTAAAGTTAATTGTGCATCCCCAGTACCGGGAGGCATATCGACGATTAAATAGTCTAAATCGCCCCAATTGACCTGATAGAGAAACTGACGGATAATGCCGTTTAACATCGGACCGCGCCAGATTACCGGTTGATCGGGGTTGATCAAAAAGCCCATGGAAACCATTTTGATGCCATGGTTGAAAGCGGGTTCCAATATCTCGCCATTTGCGCCCTGTACGGTCACTTGTGCGTCATTTAAGCCCAACATTGTCGGGGCGTTGGGGCCGTAGATGTCCGCGTCTAATAGCCCCACTTTTGCCCCTAAATGAGCCAAGGCGACGGCGATATTCACAGCCACGGTACTTTTTCCCACACCGCCCTTACCACTGGAAACGGCGATAATATTTTTAACCCCCTCCACACCTTGGCGATCCGGTAAAGCTTTTTGTTGCGGGGTTTCGGCAGTTACATCCACGGCAACACTTTCCACACCGGGCAGCTGTTTAACGGCTTTTTGGCAGTCTTCAACGATAAATTCGCGCAAAGGACAGGCAGGAGTGGTCAAAACTAGGGTAAAGCTAACTTTTCCGCCATCGATCGCCACATTGCGGATCATGTTCAATTCCACTAGGCTTTTTTGCAGTTCCGGATCTTGAACGGGACGTAATACTTCTAAAATCGATGCGGTATCAAGGGGCATGGTTTCAGTGTCTCTAGTCAAGTATTGTTCTTATGGTTATTTATCTTAACCTTGTGGGGGTTGGGTGTTGGATGGTGTTAGGGTGTTAGGGTGTTAGGGTGTTAGGGTTTTAGTTGAAATTCCCCCATTCCCCCATTCCCCCATTCCCCATTCCCCCATTCCCCCATTCCCCCATTCCCCCATTCCCCCATTCCCCCACTTCCCCATTCCCCCATTCCCCCATTCCCCCATTCCCCCATTCCCCCATTTCCCCACTTCCCCATTCCCCCATTCCCCCATTCCCCCATTCCCCCATTCCCCCATTCCCCCAGTCCCCCATTTCCCCACTTCCCCACT
>NZ_SFBY01000027.1:0-15985 GCF_007095505.1 Microcystis sp. M_QC_C_20170808_M3Col | reverse complement strand
GGGAAAAAGTCCCTGAATTTTCCCCCCAATCACTCCAAGGGTCGGCACTTTTTGAGGTCAAAAAAGTCTAAAAACCTTGTTGGATAAGGTTTTTAGATTTATTCAGCAAACCCTAATTAGGGTTTGCGGCAAAAAGTTTTTCGGTGGGGGTAGGGTGTGGGGTGTGGGGTGTGGGGTGTAGGGTTTTACCGATAAAAACTCACACCTGATAAGCTGTTCGTAGTTTAAATTGCTTGTTGAGATCAGGCGGTCGGCAGGGGGCAGGAGGAAAAATCGAATATGCAATTTAGATTCAAAACAGCTTAACTGATAACTGATCACTGATAACTGATCACTGATCACTGATTAGGTACTAAAGTATTTAGCGGTGGGGTGATAGGTGATAATGGCGGTGGTGGATTGTTCTGGGTACAATTGTTCGCTTTCGTCCATAGACATCCCAATGCGATCGCATCCTAACAGATCTAGTTGCTTGTATTGATCCTGAATATTGGGACAAGCGGGATAGCCGAAACTATAGCGAGAACCTTGGTAACGCTGTTGCAGTATATCGCGGATATTATCAGGATCGAACTGTGCGAAACCTAACTCGCGACGGATGCGGGTGTGAGTCCATTCGGCCATGGCTTCGGCGGCTTGGACAGCCATGCCGTGATAATAGAGGTATTCGGTGTATTGGTTGGCATCAAAGAGAGATTTAGCGTATTCCGTGGCGATTTCCCCCACTGTCACCGCTTGCATCGGGAAAACGTCGATAATACCGGATTCCTGCGGGGCGAAAAAGTCAGCAATACAGAGACGACGACCGGATTTCTGGCGAGGAAACTCAAAAATGGCGATCGGTTGCAGATTTTCGGGTTTTTCGCCCGCTTGTATCGATTCGGGATCGTAAATTAAGAGGGAATTACCAGAGGATTGACAGGGAAAATAACCATAAATTAATGTGGGGTTTAGTAAATTTTCCTTGACAATTTTCTCTTTCCATGCTGCCAGAATTGGATGAACTTTTTCCTGTAAAAACTGGTCGTATTCCTGCTTCGGTTGGCTTTTTGGTTTGCGGAATTGCCATTGACCGACAAATAAAGCTTGTAGGTCCAAATACCAGAAAACCTCCTCGATGGGAATTTCTGCTGCTGTTAATATTTTAGTACCCCAGAAGGGCGGTGTTGGTCGGGGAATATTAACTTCCACCGCTTCCGAACGACGGGTATCAATAACTAATTCTTGGTTGACGCTGCCATCGGTAAAAATAGTATCGGGATTAACCTCTAATTCTTCTGCGACAACCGGGGTTTTTTCTCCCTCGACAAACTCCCCTAAAAAGCCTTTACTATCATCCCATTGGCCCCCAGCTTTAGCGGGCATTAATTTATCCATAAAATGCAGGTCAGAGAAGGCATCTTTACCATAGATAACCTTTCCCTTGTAGGTTTTTTGACAGTCATCATGGACAAATTTGGGAGTTAAAGCTGCCCCGCCAAGGATAACGGGAACGGTGATTCCTTTTTCGTTAAAAACCTCCAGATTTTCCTTCATAAAAGCCGTCGATTTCACCAATAAACCGCTCATAGCGATACAATCGGCTTTATGTTCTTTGTAGGCTTCGATGATATTTTCTACGGGTTGTTTAATGCCCAAATTAATCACCTTATAGCCGTTATTGGTCAAGATAATATCAACTAAATTTTTACCGATATCGTGAACATCCCCTTTAACTGTTGCGATAATAAAAGTCCCTTTGGCATTATTATCCCCCTCTTTTTTCTCCATAAATGGTTCTAAAAAAGCAACGGCTGCTTTCATAGTTTGGGCAGATTGGAGAACAAAAGGTAACTGCATTTGTCCTGAACCAAATAACTCACCCACTACCTTCATCCCATCCAGGAGGAAAATATTAATAATATCTAGGGGTGGATAGTCCTGTAAAGCTTGATTCAAAGCACCTTCCAGTCCCAATCTTTCCCCATCAATAATATGCTGTTTTAAGCGTTCCTCCACGGGTAAATTAGCATTACTAGAGGGGTCTTTTTTAGTAGTTTTCCCCGCAAATAATTCGGTTAATTTGGTCAGGGGATCATAAACACATATATCGCCATCAAAACGACGATTATCATAGATTAAATCCAGACAAACTTGCTGATATTCTGGTTCAATTTTTGCCAGAGGAAGAATTTTATTAGCACTGACAATTGCCCCATCCATCCCCACCTGCATCGCTTCGTTGAGGAAGACGGAATTTAATACCTGACGCGCTGCTGGATTCAAGCCAAAGGAGATATTAGACACACCTAAAATCATGTGACATTCTGGCAATTCTTGGCGAATTCGGCCTATTGCTTCGATAGTAGCCTTGCCATTTTCTCGGTCTTCTTCGATACCGGTAGAAATCGGTAAAGCTAGAGGATCAAAAAAGATTTCGTAGGGAGGAATTCCGTATTCTATCGCCGCATAATAGGCCCGTTTAGCTATCTGGAATTTTTTCTCGGCAGTGCGTCCCATTCCTTCTTCATCAATGGTTCCAATTACTACCCCCGCACCGTATTTTTTCGCTAAATCCAAGACTTGATAAAAACGCGGTTCCCCGTCTTCGTAGTTAGTAGAGTTCAGGATACATTTACCCCCCGCTACTTTTAACCCCGCTTCCATTTTTTCCCATTCGGTGGAATCTAACATTAAAGGTAGGGTGACATTATTAACTAAACGAGAGGCTAATTGGTGCATATCGCACACCCCATCCCGGCCCACATAATCGACGTTGACATCCAGAATATGCGCCCCTTCTTTTACCTGCGCTTTCGCCATAGATACTAAACTATCCCAGTCTTCATCATTGAGAAGTTCCCGACATTTTTTAGAACCACTGGCGTTTAATTTTTCCCCGACAATAAGGAAAGAATTATCTTGAATATAGGGTTGAGTGCTGTAGATAGAAGCGGCGGAGGGTTCATAATGATAATGACGAGATTTTGGAGTTAAACCCTGACTTAGTTCCGCTAAAGCTTGAATATGGTCGGGACGAGTACCACAACAACCGCCGATAATTTGTACTCCCAAATCTTCGATAAAGTGCATTAAAGCCATTTTTAATTCTACGGGAGTGAGGCGATAGTGCGCTTGACCGCCGACATTTTCCGGTAAACCAGCGTTAGGAATACAAGAAACAATAAAAGGGGAATTTTCCGAGAGATATTTAATATGGGGTTTCATCAAATCGGGACCAGTGGCGCAGTTAAGTCCCAAAATATCGATTTTATAGGGTTGTAAAATAGAGACAACGGCGTTAATTTCCGTTCCTACTAACATCGTTCCCATGGTTTCCATCGTCACTGAAACCATTAGGGGCAATCGTTGACCTTTTTTCTGAAATACTTCTTCAATAGCATTTAAAGCCGCTTTAATTTGCAGGACATCCTGACAGGTTTCTACTAATAATAAATCTGCCCCGCCATCGTACAGGCCTTCTACCTGTTCCACATAGGCATTTTTGAGAGTATCAAAGTCAATATGACCCAAAGTGGGCAGTTTTGTCCCTGGCCCCATGGAACCCGCCACAAAACGCGGTTTTTCGGGGGTAGAGTATTTATTAGCGCAAGCCTTGGCCAGTTCGGCGGCGGTTTTGTTGAGATAATAGGCTTGATCGGCTAAATCGTACTCGGCTAAAACTATCGAGGTTCCCCCGAAGGTGTCGGTTTCAATCACATCCGCACCCACCGCTAAAAAAGCTTCGTGGACTTTGGCTACGGCACTAGGTTTAGTATGGACAAGATACTCGTTACACCCTTCGTATTCTGCCCCACCAAAGTCCTCGGCCGTGAGATTTTGGCTTTGTAGGGAAGTTCCCATCGCCCCATCAAAGACGAGGACGGGATGTTTGGGTCCGTTGAGGTAGTCGAGAAAGGGGCTATTCATAGAGAGATTTACTGCTATAGCATTTTGAAAGTTTATTCTAATACAGTTACTAGAAATCTGCTATGGTCGGCATTTCAGTGATCAGTGATCAGTGATCAGTTATCAGTTATCAGTGATCAGATTTGAGTTTTCAGTCGAGAAAGCCTATCAATCTAATTTTGTAGAACTAGACGGGCTAAACCAACTCCGGGATAATAATTACCGAGAATTTGTTGATAATCTAGGCCTTTTTCCGCTAATTTATAAGCCCCAGTTTGACTCATACCGCGACCACCGTGGGCCCAAGCGACAATTTCATCGGTGGCAGCATAAAGAGACTCGACTACACCCCCTTTATAACTGAGAATCTGCCCAGCAGTGGCATTAACCGCTTGGTGAGTCGATTGATACTCCGAGCGAATGCCTTTATATACCTGCCAGCGTTGGCTATTGCCCAGATGAAACCAAGCATTAGCGGGGCGGATTATATGTACTAGGGCGTAGGAACGAGCGGCGATCGCTTGTGCCTTTAAAGCGTGCATTGGCGCGGTGGAGTGCATTTCACTACCCACCACACTATAGAGATAGGCCTCTAAATTAACATGATTGACCACTAATAAGCGATCGCCTTGGGCCACCAGCAGCACTTTGCCCCGATACCAACTATCATCCACATAAACTAAACCATCGGCACTGGTGGGCTGCACAAAAATCACCTCTGGCAGCGATAAATCGCCCATTTTTAAGCCCTTGGCACCTGGAATGACCGGTAAACCCTCGTTAGTGGCAATCGTTTTTAAACCGCGACCTTGGCGATCTGTGATCACCGCCGGCCCGTTAACTCCAATCAAAACACTGGCCACATCCCTTTTGATCGCCACGCGAATTTCTAGGGCCGGCGGCGTATAATTAGCGGGAACCACTAAAGGTTGTCTAGTCACCGGTTTAACCGCGGCAGCGGGGGAAGTATTAGGGGAAGTATTAGGGGAAGTATGGGCCGATGGTGCTAATTTTTTCGGCGCGGAGGGGGAAGATTGGGGAGAGGGCGCTAGTTTCGGCGATGGCGCGGTTAAGGGTGCGATCGGAGATGGGATAATAGGGGAAGGAAAGGCAGCAGTCTCTAGATTTGCTTGCGGTTGCGGGGTTTCTGGTTTTTCCTTGGCTAAATAAGTTAAGAGAATTGGCGTAAAAGTAGCGATCGACAGCAAAGGAACGGCACAATGGCGCAGCAGGGAAAAATAGGTACTAGCAGCAAATTTCACTTTAATCACACCATCTTTAATTTTCTTATCTAACTTTACCATTCCCCTCTCAGGCCGGGCAATTCTAGACAAAAACTCTCGTATTTTTGAGCTTGTCAGGACAAATCAGGCTGAAATAGTGAAGAAAAGCCGAAAAAATCCTGATAATTTTGATTTATGCCTACTGATTTGTTCCTTTCAGAGCAAATTATACAACAGAGGGAAATAGGAGAGTAACGATTCTGCTGGAGTTATCAACAGTCGTAAAATTAGGTACTGATTATTTTCATACTCAAATTAGTTGACAGAGATGTTTAAGGATTTTGAGAACCTCGTATAAATCCCCCGGATTTCTCATGGCAAATAAACGAGAGGTTCCGTATAAAGGTTTCCCGTCCCATAATAATTTAACAAATAAAAACTCGGAACCATTGGTCAACATTCCATAATTAGGACGGTTTGGATGAGGATTGGCTATTAAATAAGCTAATAATTGCGGTAAACCTACTTCAACGGAATAAATCACCCGTTTTGATTCAATAATCATTACCCATAATTGATCTTTTAGAATTAAAGTATCTAACCTTCCTTTAATTATTAAATCTTGCTCTTCTGTAATAATTTCAACGGAATCTTCTGCTTTAATGTGAAAGGGAAATAGATAAAAGTTACCAATAAATAATAATGGTTCTAAAACCGTCATCCTCACCGAAGTTTCCAAAAAGGGAGGATAATTCAATAAGTTAAAATAACCTGTTTTGATTTTATCTAACAATTCTTTTTCTTGGTCAGAGATTGCTTCTATATCTTCCTGCCATTCCCCAAAAAAATGCTTATCTTCTATAAACTGTAGTTGAAAATGATTAATTAAATCTCTGAGAGTGACTTCTTTTGCTTGTAAAAATTGAACCATATTTACCTACTTAATTAACACTTACTTTAATGGTAATTTTCTATTTTTAATTTAACCAAGCAAAATATCGGTTACTGATAGGGTTAACTGCTCTAAATCAGAGAGAACAGTTAAGGATATGGTCTTGTTTTGTTTACCTGCACATCGCTTCGGTTAGCATCGTTCAGGTTTTTATCAGCTGCTTTCGCTCTTCCTACATCATCCAGATTAGCCATCGTCTTCTCCTTAATTTAGAGTACATGAAAGGTTCACTTTGCTATGATTTATCCAAGAGATTTATTGAGATATAAGTAGTTAGGTGTTAAAAACTTTATTCCCCCCTTATTTCCCAGGGAAGGGGGGTTAGGTCATTCGGGCGATTTTTCATGTTGGCAAGGTCATATTCTGGTTTCATGGTTTTATTATCGATAATGTTTACTTTCGTTTTTACCCGTAAAAGTCCTCATTTAGAATCTGTTCAGGTGTGAAAGGACAAGCGAGGGGATACTCACTTTCTTGGGGAATACGAATACCAAATTGAGCGCGTTTACCCTGTTTGATGGCGACTTTACGAGCGCTGGAATAGGCTTGTGTGATGGAGATTAAGAGATAAGATTTAAGAGAGGGAGTCTTAAGTAAATCATCTTGAACGCGCTGGCGATGCTCATCTACTGAATTATACCAACTTGCTTTCATTGTCTCAGGAGCATCATGCTGTATCTTTAATTTGAGTAAGTGAATCAACAAGACCATTAAGTTGCTCTCTAAGGCGCGTTTCTCTGACTTACCCAAATCTTTTAACTCCTCAATTAAGTTTTCTATATCCAGTTGTTCAAACTGTCGATTCTGTAATTGATGAATAGTTTGCTCAATCCACAACTGAAGATCTTGTTCGTAAAGTGTTGTGGGATTTTCTTGAATGTCCGATTGTTTTAATAAGTTCATTTGGCTTTCATTAAGTTAACTGTAGATGAATAATTTGGTCTTTATATTTATTATTATACTTGATCTTTACCAGATAGTGTGATCGCATTGGGTTCTTAATTATTGACCTCTCCCCTGGCCTTTCTCCTACAAGGAAAGGGGAGAGAATTTAGCGAAGGGAGCTTCGACTACAAACTAGGTTGGTTGTCAAGGCTCTAGCCCGAACAAGTTTAACCTGTTTTCTTTAGGTAGTGAGAAGCTAAATGGACATAACCCTATTGCCCAAATTGGGTAACTTATCTAGAATAAGTATATGAAGAGAGGAGGAGACGTGATGGAGTATCAGAATTTTTCGCTCATTAAAGAAGATATTCAGGCTGATGCTTGCGGACGGATTAGCCTTGGGACTGAATGTAGCAACCGTCACTATCGAATACTGATGAATACAAGCGGGGAACTTCTTTTGGTTCCCATGGTGGCGATTCCAGAGGGAGAACTATGGGCTTTTCAGAATCCTAGTGTCCGCGAGTCGCTCAAACGGGGACTCGCAGAAGCCCGCACGGGAGATTTCGCTGAAGAAACAGTCGATTTAGACGCTATGCTTGAGTTTGCTGCATCTATTCCTGAAGAGGTCGAGGAGTAGGTGAGTTTTTCTTTACGACAGACACAGGAAGCTCGAAATACTCTATCTGAATTGCGAGCAGAAGCGGAACAGGCTCAAAAGACTCGCCTGGCTCAAGGTAGGACAAAAGCATCGAAACAAGAGGGTCTCTACAAACAGGTAACAAAAGCCCTCAAGCTCCTCAGTACAAACCCAAGACATCCAGGACTAAAAACCCACGAATTTAATTCCCTCGATAACCCTTATGATGCAACACAGAAGGTTTTTGAAGCCTACGCCCAACAGAATACACCGGGAGCCTATCGAATTTTCTGGTGCTATGGACCTCATTCGGGGGAAATCACCATTCTCGCTATTACACCTCATCCGTAGATCACAACATTGTAGGGGCGAAGCATTCGGGCAATAACCTATCGCTGAAACCGTAGATTTCCTATCCGAATGCTTCGCCCTTACTTTTTCAGCAAGCCCGAAATAGTTAGCGCTGAAGCGCAACAACAAGCCAGGTTCGTGAGGGAGTGAGGGAGGATCATCACCCCATCACCCCATCACCTCATCACCCTCTCTTTTTAAAGCCGGATTTAGTATTAGGGGGGAGTTAGACCAAACCCCGCACCTCCTCAACCCCAACCCCCAAAATATCAGCCACAGCAACGAAAATCTCCTCATCTTGCGTTTGCTGATAAAGAGCAACAAGACGGGGCAAAGAAAAGGTTTGTATGGTGTAATTATCGTTAAATTCTGCCAAAATTTGTAAGTCTTGCAGGTAATAACTTTTGGCTTGGCTCAATTCCCCAACTCCTTCCGCTACCCTTCCCAAATTGTGCAGGGTTCCGGCTTGCTCATAGCGATTGCCATATTCAATGTAGATCTCAAGAGCTTGCTGGTAGTAGCTTCGGGCTTGCTCCCATTCCCTCAATTGTTGCGCTACGATTCCCAACTGGTGCAGGGTGCTGGCTTGGGAGAAGCGATCCCCATATTCAATGAAGATCTCAATAGCTTGCTGGTAGTAGCTTCGGGCTTGCTCCCATTCCCTCAATTCTTGCGCTACTATTCCCAAATGGTGCAGGGTGCTGGCTTGGGAGAAGCGATCGCCATATTCAATCTTGATCTCAATAGCTTGCTGGTAGTAGCTTCGGGCTTGCTCCAATTTCCCCAATTCTGCCGCTACCTTTCCCAACTGGTGCAAGGTGCTGGCTTGAGAAAAGCGGTCCCCATATTCAATCTTGATCTCAAGGGATTGCTGGTAGTAGCTTCGGGCTAGCTCCCATTCCCTCAATTCTTGTGCTACGGCTCCCAAATTGTGCAGGGGTCTGGCTTGGGAAAAGCGATCCCCATATTCAATATAAATCTTGAGAGCCTGCTGGTAGTAGTGCCGCGCCTGCACCCATTCCCTCAATTGTTGCGCTACCATTCCCAAATTGTGATAGCCACAACCCAATGAATAGGCTTTTTTTTGCTCGTCCACCCCTTGGAGATTTTGAGTTAATTCAATAAATTTTAGCTGGGTCTGTTTCGCTTGTTCATAGTTTTTTGTATCTTGATAGGCGATGGCGAGATTGCCCAAAGCATTGGCAATATTACCACCGATTATCCCAGTTTTAATCTCTTCAGGATAAGTTTGACAAGCCTGACAGACACTCTCGCATAGTTTCAGTCTGTTACTAACATCCTTAGTAACAGCGAAATATTGATGTAAACAGAAAAAAATATGAATATTTTCCTGCTTCTTCAAACAAATCTGCAAAGCATTAAACAGATTTTCATACTCCCAGCGACAGAACAATATCCCCCACTGCTTCTCTTGCGGATTTTTGGAATTTAGTAATTTAATATAATAATCTGCCAAGCCTAGGTAATGATTCTTAAATCCCTCCCAAATTGCTGCTTGCGTCTCTGGTGCTAATTCCTTTAATTTCGTCTTTAGGAAGTAGGGAAAAATAGGCTGGATAGTCAAAAAACTCGGCATTTCTTCACTCATCGGCGAAAGCAACCCCCAATGAATCGCTTCTTCAACTGCTGCATCAAATTGGTCAAACTGATAGCCTTGTAAAAGTTCTAATTGCTGTAGTTGTTGGCTATATTCAGGAATAACACCCCGGTGAATAAACCCACTAAAAGGTGCTAAACATAGTAACAACTTCTGCGCCTCCTCCGACAAATTACTGTGGGAATATTCCACACACTTGATGATATTATTAGTCTTATTCTCATCCCCCACATTAACTAACTCCGCCAACTGTAACCCTTGCCAAATCTCCTCCGGTGACTGTCGCTTCAGATTCGCTAACACCACTTCCATCGCCAACGGATATCCCGCCAACAACTTCATCAAGCGTTTAAAATAATCATCCTTTTTAATCGCATTTTTCCGACTCTTCGCCTGACGTTCTAAAATTCTCTCCGCTAATTCAGTTCTCGACTCTTGGTCTAATCCTTGTAAGTGATAGATATTCTCCTTAAAAGTCCTGCGTTGCAGCCAAGTTTCCTCACTGCGAGAACCCAAAATCACCTTCGTCTTTCCCCCGACCAAATTCTTGAGAAATTCGGCGACTGCTTCCCTCTCATTCTCCGGTAAAGTATTCTGAATTGCTAACGGTTGTCCCGTCACCGACTCCAGATTATCTAAAATGAGAATATACGCCTCACTGCGGAGTTTTTGTTCTAGTTTCCTTACCCGCGCTTTCAGGTTCATCCCTTGGAAACTCCCCTGTTCAAAGCGATTATAAATTCCCTGACCGATTTCATAGACAATCTGTTCTAACGTCCAAGCTTTTTTATCATAACCAAAATAGAAAATATGGGTCGCCCAGTTGGTTTTCTGCCACCATTCTCGTAGATAATTGAGTAAAGTAGTTTTTCCTGTCCCTCCCATTCCTTTGAGTAAAAGGATATTATGTTTCAGTAGCGCCTTTTCCATCTTGAGAATTTCTAAATCCCTGCCGACAAAGCCGTATTCTGGTAAAGGAAAGACATATTGATTGCCGATATGTTCCCAGTATTTTTCCTCCTCTTCTGGAGTAAATGGACGCAAATTGAGATTAATTTTACCGCGACAATAAATCACCGGTAATAACCAATCTTCTAAATCTATTATCGTATTATAATAGGCGCGGCGTTGCTTATTATTGAATAACTCTAACCGTCCTTTTCGCATCGCTTCCGTTAGGTCTTTTCCGTTCAATAATTGCTGATAAATTGGTTTCATCATCAACTTAGCTGCAGAAACCGTCACCGAATATCCCATCGCTACCACAGCTTGCATTCCCGCAGTCATCAAACGACTCCCTAAACTGGTTTCCCGATAGTCTTCTGATTCCTGGGAAATTTGCTTTGCTGACTGACAAGCATTGAGAATACAAATAGGGATATTTTTCCCCGTGAGTAAATTCGCTAATTCCGTCGCTTCTACCGGAGTCGCTTGACCTTTTTCTTCTCCTTCCAGAAACAGAAAAGCTTTTACTCCCTCATATTCTGCTAAATCCTCCAGTCCCCATCCCCTTTGATAGCGCCAAGAGTCCCCGTGAACCTGTCTTTCGTACTGTTCATATTCCATTAATCCGCCATGAACATCGAAATGAATAACATGATAGTATCCTTCTCCCTTCTCATCCAGATGTCTGGTTAGTGATTCATAAGTTCCGGGACGCAAAATATCAATTTTTACTGGTATTTCACTACTATTTACCAGTTCTACTAAAGGACGGGAAATCGTGCGATAATTAACATCAGATTCCTCATTAGGACGCGCAATTACCACCAGGAGATTGATAGTAGGATAAGTGGCCATTTGCACCGGGACAACTGTAGCCCCTCGACGCTGGCGGGAGATGATACAATCTATAGAAAAGGGACGCGGTAAATCAGGATCTTTCAGCGCTTCCCAATGTAAAGCTTGAAATTCTGGCGACTGACTTTCGATAATAATTTGCAGTTGACTTAACTGCTTTCGCAAGTCTCGATATTCCCCATAAGCATTTAAATTAGTCTGGAAAACCTGTTTAAATAGGTTTTCGCCATAGTTTTGGACACTGTTGGCGGCTTTTTGCGCTTTATCCGTGTCTAGGGTGGGAAATACTAACCATTCCTCAAAGTACCATTCTAGTTGTTTTTCTTCTTGGTTAGTAAAGGGGTCAGTAACCGTAATTGGGTAGCTGTTACCGCTATCAAAATTGAGACTAGCAGTAAAGCCACCATCGTTCATTCCTTCTTCGCGGATGGTGAGGACTAACATAGAGATAAGTTGAGAATTGTTCTATTACAACTCTTCAGCAGTTTAACGGTATTATACTGGGAAAAACCTATTGCTTTGAGCCTATGGATGTTCGAGCGGCAGTTGCCCTAGAAGCGGGAAAACCCCTAACTATTGAAACGGTACAATTAGCACCACCGCAAGCAGGGGAAGTGTTAGTAGAAATCAAAGCCACGGGAGTTTGTCACACCGATGCCTATACTCTCTCTGGGGCCGATCCTGAAGGCTTATTTCCCTCAATTTTAGGCCATGAAGGGGCCGGAATCGTGGTAGAAGTAGGAAAAGGTGTCACTAGCCTGAAAGTGGGCGATCCTGTGATTCCCCTATACATTCCCGAATGTCGTCAGTGCGAATACTGTCTCAGCTTTAAAACCAATCTCTGTCAAGCGATTCGTCTCACCCAAGGTCGGGGAGTAATGCCGGATGGAACCAGTCGTTTTTCCCTCGATGGTCAGCCTCTTTATCACTACATGGGAACCTCGACTTTTGCTAACTATACCGTGCTGCCGGAGATTTCCCTGGCCAAGATTCGCCCCGATGCTCCCTTTGAAAAAGTCTGTTATATCGGCTGCGGAGTCACTACAGGTATCGGTGCGGTGATTAATACCGCTAAAGTGGAACCGGGGGCAAAAGTAGTGGTTTTTGGTCTGGGAGGCATCGGTTTAAACGTTATTCAAGGGGCCCGTTTGGTGGGAGCCGATATGATTGTCGGGGTCGATATTAATCCCCAGAAACAAGCTTTAGCGGCAAAATTCGGGATGACTCATTTTGTTAATCCCCAAGAAATTGAGGGGGATTTAGTGGCCTATCTGGTGGATTTAACTAAAGGTGGGGCCGATTATAGTTTTGAGTGTATCGGCAATGTCCAGATTATGCGTCAAGCTTTGGAATGTTGCCATAAAGGTTGGGGTGTTGCCACTATTATCGGTGTAGCCGCGGCAGGCCAAGAAATTAGTACCCGTCCTTTTCAATTAGTCACCGGACGCGTCTGGAAAGGTACGGCTTTTGGTGGAGCAAGAGGTCGTACGGATGTACCAAAAATAGTCGATTGGTACATGGAGGGCAAGATTAACATCGATGATTTAATCACCCATGTTCTGCCTCTGGCAAGAATTAACGAGGCTTTTGACCTGATGCGACAAGGGGATTCTATCCGCAGCGTGATTACATTTTGAGCAGGGATAATGTTACATATAGTTAAGAAACACTTGACAAACTCTTAACTATATATGTGTGCCAGTTTCTTGGCTCTCTTTAACTTACTATAGAAGCGATCAATCTTTGTGTCCTCTGTGTCTGGTGTGGTTCCTTCCACTCCTTTGTATTTACTCCGATTTTGTTAAGATATATTGCGGATACCCTGAACTTTAGTCAACAGAGGAGCTAAATCACCTAGTATTGCGTCTTTTTCAGTGAACAGTAAACAGTGAACAGTGATCAGTAAACAGTGATCAGTAACCAGTGAAAAGACATTAGGAAAGTGCTATTTGAAACCGCTCACTTAATACTCCTTACTTAAAACTCAAATCTCAAATCTCATAACTGATAACTGATAACTGCCCTAATAACTTTTAAACTTTTAACTTTAAGCAAATGCGTAATAGCGGACTCCTATCAAAAACCAAAGTCAAACTAAAACCGAAAAAACCGCTCACCTCGCCGAAGCGGCCATCGCCGAATAAATTACAGAATAAAATCACAGATAAAGAGCGTCTAGTCGGTCGTCAGCGTCAGTCATGGCTAATTATGGGATTAATTAGCATTGTCCTGCTAGGAGGAGTCGGCTCACGCTTGGCATATTTACAACTGCAGCAAGGACAAATTAACCGAGAAAGGGCAGAAAATAACCGGATTCGCATTCTTCCCAAACCCCCAGTCCGGGGCAACTTATTCGATCGCAATGGCAAAGTTTTGGCCACGGCCCGCTTAACCCATGCGGCCTATATTTGGCCGAAATCCCAGCGTAATCCCGCTCAAAAACTCAATCTTGACCGTTTAGCCAGTATTTTAGGCATTCCCAAAAGCGACCTAGAAAAACGCATTAACGAAGCGGACGAAAACCCCTCCACCCTGATCCGCATCGCTAGGGGTTTAACTCCAGGCCAAATTATCGCCCTAGAGGAATACAAAGACGAATTAACCGGCATTGAAGTGGACGTGGAATCAGTGCGCTACTATCCCAATGGTAAAATTGGGGCGCATATTCTCGGTTATACGGGGGAACTAACCCCGGAGGAATATCAAGCCAAAAGACCCCAGGGCTACCGATTGGGAGATGTCGTCGGTAAAATGGGTGTAGAAGCCGCCTACGAGTCAAAATTGCGGGGAGAATGGGGGGGAATGCAGTTAGAGGTCAACGGATCGGGACAAGTAATCCAAATTCTCGGCCAAAAAATTGCTAAACCGGGGCAAGATGTCACCCTGACACTAGATTTAAAACTCCAAAAAGCCGCCGAGGCCGCTTTAGGAAAACGCAAAGGTGCGATCGTGGCGATCGATCCCCGGGATGGTTCCGTGCGGGCCATGGTCAGTTATCCTAGTTTCGATCCCAATGTGTTCTCGGCCCCAATTACCACCACCACTTGGAAAAAACTACAAGCGGAGGGCAACCCTTTTGTTAACCGCGCTCTGCAAGGATTCCCCCCCGCTTCCACCTTTAAAGTCGTCACTGCCACTGCCGGCATGGAATCGGGTAAATTTCCCCCCAATACGGTCTTAAATACCTTTGCCGCCCTTTATGTGGGGGGGACAGCTTTTGGAGAATGGAATCACGCCGGTTTTGGGCCGATCGGTTTTGTCAGGGCCATGGCTATGAGTAGTAACACTTTTCACGGTCAAATTGGTCGCGGGGTGGGGGGTCCGGCTTTAATTGCCATGGCTCGGCGCTACGGTTTCGGTCAGAAAACCGGTATAGAATTAGCGGAAGAAACTCCGGGGTTAATTGCCGATCGCGATTGGAAACTGCGTAATTTTAAAAACTGGGATTGGTCCGTAGGGGATACGATTAATATGTCGATCGGTCAAGGATTTACCCTCGCAACTCCCCTACAAGTAGCTGTGATGTTTGCTGTCCCCGCTAACGGTGGTTTTTTGGTGAAACCGCACCTTTTACAGGATGCCCGCGATGTTAAGGAATGGCGAAAGTCTTTGAACATGAAACCTAGCACCCTAGACACCCTGAGAAAGTCCCTGAGATCCGTGGTAGCGGAAGGAACTGGTCGGGCCCTATCGGACCCCGCTTTACCGCCCGTAGCGGGCAAAAGCGGCACGGCAGAAGCACCTCCAGGGAAGTCCCACGCTTGGTTTGGAGCTTTCGCGCCCTTCGACAAGCCCGAAATTGTCGTGGTCGCCTTTGCGGAACATTCCGGCGGTGGTGGTGGTAAAGTGGCCGCACCTATGGTACGTCAGGTAATGGAGGCTTATTTTAATGTGAAGCCGAAAGAAGAAAAACCAAAGCCTTAGAGACCTGTGGCGGTAAGTGGCACACAGCGTACGGTAATTCCCGTGGCCGTGGCAATTTTTTGCGCCCAAATTGCCAATATTTCAGCGTTTACGGGTTTGAGAATTTGCATTCCGTCGGCAGCGGTGAGGGGATTATTACCGCGGGTTTCTAATTGTCTTTGTCTTGCCCGGGGACGGGTCGGGGTGTTAAGTTGAATTTCAACCGGTTGTAGCTGTTGCATCAAATCGATATACTGGTCTTGATCTTGGGGCGACCAAGAGGCCAGCACCATGGTTTGAATTGCTAGTTTTCCCGACCATTCTTGGCGAAATTGTCTTAATCCCGACCAAAGAATCTGCCAATCCAGGCCGGGGACTGGACGGTTAACCCGTCGCCATTGGGCCTCGGAAACAGCATCGATTTTAGCGGCGACGATATCAGCTTTGCTCAAGTCTTGACGCACTCGGGCATCTCCCAAGAGGGTACTATTGGTTAAGACCGCCACCGGCCGCCTGGTCATCGAAAATTTTGGGTCTGAAACCCCGTCGTAGAACGACGGCTTTACTGTTAAATATTAGCACATTTACGAAATATATGCTAAAATGTGGGCGTTGTCAGACAGAAAGATGAATCAAGCAGAAACGCAGGGAATAGGAACATCCTTAAACTTGAGGTAATGAATAAGAAGCCGAATTGAGTGCTCTAACATTTCGACAGATTTTGA
>NZ_SFBY01000269.1:0-4320 GCF_007095505.1 Microcystis sp. M_QC_C_20170808_M3Col | reverse complement strand
AATCATTACTGATTAATTTAAGATGTTTCCTTGGCGAACCCTTCCACTCTCTCCCTGATGGGCTTTTTTCCGGATTCATCAATAAAAAACGGAGAATACTTGACAAATTCGGGGGGGGGTAGAGTTATGATGCTTATTACTATTAAGCAATGATTTATGGGGTATAAATAGCAATTTTTACCCATTCTTAACCAGGACATTAACTTGCAATCAATCAAAAATGACTAATCAACTGCTAAAAGCCCTTTGCCTTCCCCCGGTGACTTGTGCCGTTTTCAGTGCCATTCCCGCCCATGCCGCTATTTTTTCAGGATAGGCAAGAGGCAAGAGGCAAAAGGAGGAATAGATAATCAGTCTTTAATAACTGGATTTAGTATAACTAGGGTTTATAACTGGGAAAATCGATATAACCTTCCTTGTCAAAAGAATACCAATCTTTCATCTGGGCATCGGGATTAAGAGGCCAATTATTGGCGAATCTTTCCACCAAATCGGGATTACTGATATAGGGGCGACCGAAAGCAATTAAATCCGCATCTCCTAACTGAATAGCGGCTTCAGCAGTTTCTTTGGTATAACCACAATTGCCGATTAAAGCACGATTAAAAACAGCCCGAAACTCGGATAAAAGCATCGGTTGACCCTTTTCATGAAAACCAAAAGCCAAGCCATCTAGCAGATGCAAATAAGCTAAATTATACTCATTTAATCTTTGGGCAACATAGAGAAAAGTTTCTCGAAAATCCTCGGAACCCATGTCATTATAAACCCCATTGGGAGATAGACGCACCCCCACCCGATGACTGGGAAAAACAGTTAAAATTGCCTCGACTACTTCCTGTAAAAAACGATAGCGATTTTCCCAACTGCCACCGTACTTATCCTGACGCTGATTAGTGGCCGATTGTAGAAAAGTATCGATTAAATAACCATTAGCTCCGTGAATTTCTATCCCATCAAACCCCGCTAATTTTGCCCTCTGAGCGGCCTTGCGGTAATCTTCGACAATTGCGGGGATTTCCTCGGTTTCTAAGGCTCTAGGGGTCTCGTAGGGCTGTTTGCCCATGGGTGTATGCAACTCCCCCTTAATCTTAATTGCGGAAGGGGCAACGGGTAAAGCCCCATTTTCCTGAAAACTGGGATGAGAAGCGCGACCACAGTGCCACAATTGACAGAACATTGGTGTTCCTTTTCTTTGGGCGATTTTTGTCACCATTTGCCATGCTTGCGCTTGTTCATCGGTGTAGATACCGGGGGTATTTTGCCAACCGTTAGCTTGGGGAGAAATTACCGTCGCTTCCGTAATCATTAATCCTGCGCTGGCCCTTTGCCGGTAATACTCGGCCATTATCTCATTGGCCAGACGTTTTTCTCCGGCTCGCGCTCGCGTCATGGGAGCAAGCACAAGACGATTTTCTAAGTTTAAATCTCCCAATTTAAATTGACTTAAAAGAGCCAGGGAAGTAGTGAAGGAAGTCATCGAATTTGCCGATAGAGAATTTAGGTTAATTTTACCGCAATTAGTTAAAACCAGACAATCACACCCAAGGATGATTGACTGGCTATCTGCGAGATTGTCCCTCTCCTAAGTTAGGATAATTAATCGGATCAACTAGCTGACTATAATTGATCTTGGTCATAAATCTGACTATAATTACCAGTTATTGAATTTATTCATCGTCCAAAATTAAAGAGACATAAACTATATTTTCTGGTGGTTGACTCATGATAAATGTCTTAGCAACTTCGGCATCATAAATATTGCTTAAATCTAAAGATATAGGAACCTAAACTATCCGATCGCCCAAATAATACCACAGATTTACCTGTCCCCAGTTATGGATGAGGGGACTACCCCCATTCCATCACCTCCTTGACCATTTCTCTCAAGTCATCGTTCTTATTTTTTCCCTCCTGCTTGTGATAAAGACGAAAATTGATAGGAGAAAAATTTTTGTCCAATTCGGTAAAAATAGTGTAATTACGCTTATCTTTACCTGACCAGAAATAGTCATTGTGGAGATGTCTAGTAACTGGTGTTTTGCCTATAAAACAGACTTTCTAGGGACTAAAACGAAATCATTACTCTTCGGTGCTTGCGAATTGTAAGAGGGTTTTTCAAAATCAGAATTTTTTATTAAACCTACCCAAAAATACCCAAAAGATGCAGACAGCCCCTACAGCGCGTTGATAAAAATGGTAAAACCCGAGTTTTTAGCAAGCATCGTGCATTTAATTGTGCTAATCTCGAAAAAATTGCGGTTTTTTCACAATTTATTTAGAACTAATTTATTAGTAAAAAAAGATGTTAAAACAGTCTTGATCAACTTGGGCTTTGTGGCTAGTATGTAAAGCATATAGCTCGTTGGAGACACCTGAATGAAAGCCCTATTACTGTGGCCGCTGATGCCCAACTCCTTTTGGTCCTATCAAGAGACTTTAGATCTAGCCGGCTTGAGATCAACCAATCCGCCTCTGGGTTTAATTACGGTGGCGGCCCTGTTGCCATCGGATTGGGAAATCCGGTTTGTTGATCGCAATGTCCGATTGGAAACGGCTTCGGATTGGGAGTGGTGCGATCTGGTAATCATCTCCGCCATGATCATTCAGAAAAAGGACTTTCAAGAATTGATTGCCAAAGGGTTGCAGTTGGGTAAAAAAGTGGCTGTGGGTGGGCCTTACCCCACCTCCTATCCAGAAGTTGCCCAAAAAGCTGGGGCAGATTACCTGATTCTGGATGAAGGAGAACTGACAATCCCTCTGTTCCTGGCGGCCCTGGAGCGGGGTGAACCGAGTGGTGTCTTTAGAGCCAGTGAGAAACCAGATGTAACCATGACACCGATCGCCCGCTATGATCTGCTAGATCTGGATGCCTATCTGGCGATTACCGTGCAGTTTTCTCGCGGTTGCCCCTTTCAATGCGAATTTTGTGACATCATCAACCTCTATGGCCGCAAACCGCGCACCAAAACCCCAGAACAAATGTTGGCTGAGTTGGAGACGTTATACCAACTGGGCTGGAGGCGCTACATTTTTGTGGTGGATGACAACTTCATTGGCAATAAGCGGAATGCCAAGGTGTTTCTGCGGGAGTTGATCCCTTGGATGGAACAACACCAGTATCCCTTTAAACTGATTACGGAAGCTTCCCTTAATCTGGCCGAAGACAGTGAACTGATCGAGTTAATGGTCAAGGCCGGCTTTATGCTGGTGTTTATGGGGATTGAGACACCAGATACCGATAGCTTAATGGGCATTAACAAGGTTCAAAACACCCGCCAATCCCTGATCGAATCCTGTCACAAAATTACCCGCATGGGGCTGCAGATTATGTCAGGCTTCATTATCGGTTTTGACAATGAGAAACCTGGCGCAGGGCAGCGGATCAAAGATTTTATTATGGAGGCGAGTATTCCCCAGGGGCAGTTTAGCCTGCTCCAGGCACTGAAAAATACCGCCCTGTGGAATCGCCTGCAACGGGAAGGTCGTCTGGTGGATGGCATGGGCACTGTCCATCAGGGAGCCATGATGAACTTTGAGCCAACTCGCCCGGTGGAAGAGATTACCGAAGAATACATCGACGCTTTCTGGGAAATCTACGATCCTGTTAACTACCTGAAACGAACCTTCAACCATTTCATGATCATGGGGGGATGGCGCGGCAAATCGAACCGTAAATTAGATTGGCAACAGTGGCAATTGTTCCGTTCCTTGCTCTGGCGGCAGGGGATTGTCCGACCGACGCGGTTCCGTTTCTGGTGGCAACTGGCAGTGATTGCCTGGGTCAAGCCCCGTCTGGTAGAAGAGTATCTAGCCACCCTAGGGATAGGTGAGCATTTTTTTGCCTATCGCTACGAAGTAAGAGAACAATTACTAAAACAACTAGCCGATTTGAAGCAACAGAAAGCAAGGGTAGCCCAGCTGGAAAAAACGCTCAAAAACTAGACAATATCGCAGACGAACAGTCATTTATCCCTAAACAGCGCTCTTGAATCCTACCCCAAAGTAGAGCAACAAAAAGCGCGTGGGGTTGTTTGACTGTCCAGTCATACTAAATCCGTTGAGTATAGGCTACTTATGAGGACAGGCAAAAGGCACTCATGCAAAAGGCAAAAGTGGAAATAAATAGGGTCTGCTGAAAAAGTTTTTCGGTGGGGGTTGGGGGTTGGGGGTTGGGGGATGGGGGATGGGGGATGGGGGTTGGGTTTTACCGATTTTCAGGTGGTCAACTACCTAATTTTCAGGGAAAAAGTACCTGAATTTTCCCCCTGATCACTCCCATGCCTGGTACTTTTTGATTGACAAAAAGTCTAAAAGTCT
>NZ_SFBY01000268.1:0-3298 GCF_007095505.1 Microcystis sp. M_QC_C_20170808_M3Col | reverse complement strand
AAAATAAAGCTTATTAAAAGAATAAGTTATGGATTTACCAATTTTGAACATCTTCGACTTAAGCTGTTTGCTTGCTTTAATTCATAACAAAAATTAACACACGAAAACCAGAAGAGCCACAATTGCCGCAATGCGAGCTTTAGCAGGGACAAAGCTAGAATTTGCTTTGTAATCAGTTAGGTTGGTGGTTGCTACTCCGAATTTAGCTTTAGGACCAAATCCATTTAAAAAAGCGCTAGACCGACCGGATAACGTAACTAATTGTTTTGCGTCTTCATCGTCAAATCCGTATCCAAACGCTTTTACACCGACCGAAACCTCTCCATTTAGGTTAGGTCTGACGATAGTTCGCTCTGGTCCGTTACCTTCACGCCATTTTGCATACTTAACGAAGTCTAAATTCTGGGGTAAAGAGCTAATTTGGACGTTTCCCAGCTTTAAAGCATCATACACCCGTTCTAAATCTGAAAACCTTTTTCTAGCCATGTTATCCGCTCAATAAAATATTTGTACCGCTCTCGGTAAATCCGATAACTCAGTTATAGCAAGGCTTGCAGCCAATCCGACTCGACGGAAGGGTATAGACCATCCGTGAATACTACCCAAACTCATTCACAAGAGCATCAAGGAAAGTAAACGAGCGATCGTAAAGAGCCATTGGCTTGTTCAACCCCCAAATGGTAGCGGTGGCGTACTGGAAGCGCACATCAACCATGGGGCGGCGGCGGGGTTTACGGCGGCTTTTCCCTAAAATTGTCTGACTGCCAGGATTATAGGGAAAAGATTCATTCTCATCGTCGGCAATGTTGGATTTTAAAAACTTCCAATCAGGTGTATGACTCTGTAAGTCTAAAACCTTATTAATCAACTCTTTAGCTGTAGCTTCATCTCGACAAAGTAACTGCAATTGATAACCTTTATCTTTCTCGGTATAAGAATATAATTTCCTTCCTTTTTTCCAAACATATCCGTTAGCGGCTCCGAATTCTGTCTTAATCTTGTTAGCTAAAGTTGTCAACTCTGTTTGAGTAATTGTTGTGCTAGATTCATTCATCAATCTAAAAGAAATTTCCCCCCAAGTTGGGCGAGAATCTTCTTCTACATCATTTTCGTCTTCTTTAAAGTAAAGGGTGATTTGTGGTTTAAATTTTCTGGAAGCCTGCAAGTCATCCAAAGGTATGCCATAAAAGGGCTGCTGCAAATCTTGCGCTTTTCTCAGGGAAAAATAAAATAACAAGAACCGTTGAATCATCATATCACAAGTGTCATTATCTTTGAGTAAACAAGCCCAACGCAATGAAGACCGAGGAACGGCTAAATCTAAATCACCATCTGTAATATCACTAAATTCATCTCGCACCATTCGGTTATGCACTTTAAAAATAGTGCTTTGCCAGTGTTCAAATTCGTTAAAATTAGAAGGGATAGGCATAATAAATAACTTAGCTAGGCTTGGTTAAATCAGATTTATTTATTAGTGGGGACTGTGATGATTCTTTGCCTTGAGTTTCCTTAACATCTTTTTCGTTTTCCTTGCCACTAATTTCGGTTTTGATTGTGTTTAGTTCCGTGCTGATTTCTGCGACGTTTTCGGTCACTGATCTAAATTCACTCGTTATACTTTCGAGGTCAGAAGCGACTTCATTTGCTTGTCTTAAGCCTTCGACAACTTGGTCAATCTTTCTATTTTTACCACTGGAAAAGTTGAAAGTTTCGGTCATCCAGTTGTAAGAATCTTCTAGAACTGTTCCAGATTTTTTTAAAGCGTTGCCGATTTTGCCAGTGTATTTACCAATTTGTTCTAACCCCTCAGTAATGCCGAATAAGGAATCGGTCATTAACTGATAAACATTGACTGCGCTTTGATAGATTCTATTGGCTTTTGCCCAGGTTTCACTTAATGCCGTGTAATTTTCAGCACCTATTAGTCCTTTGACAATATTTTCGATTCCATCGCCGATAACTGTTGAAAAACTTTGGGCAACGTCATCACCGTCTTTGATTCCGATAATACTTAAGGCATTGCCTAAAGTCTGAATCAAAGTCGAGCCAATATTTCGAGACAGCATGACCGCATTATGAATGGCGGCAGCCGTAGCCATTAAATTAAGGGCACGATCAATTACCCTCGACTTCCATAATTTAGTAAATCTATCTTGAAGAAAGCCCGATAAACCGCCGTTAACTTGCGGGCCAAGTTTAGAATTAATAACCTTTAACAGAGATAAATCAATTATTTTTTCTAATAGCAGATCATTTTTTAGGTTAATGTCCTCTAACCCCTGCTTAACAGGAGTAGCAACGCAGCAAGGCGGCTCCTTTGGTGGCGAGGGATTAACAACGGGGTCTTTAGGATTAAGCGGACTAATCGGAACAAACCCTGGAGGGAACGGAGTAGGGTTAGGGTTGGGGTTAGGATTGGGATTAGGGTTAGGGTTGCGATTAGAGTTAGGGTTGGGATTGGGATTAGGGTTAGGGTTGGGATTAGGATTAGGGTTAGGGTTGGGGTTAGGGTTGGGAAAAGGATTAGGATTGGGAAAAGGCGCAAACGGCGGAAAAGGATAAGGCGGTTTGTCCTTATCTGGATCGTTCGGATTTGGATTCGGATTCGGTTTAACTCCGGGGAGTGGGTTAAAGCCCGGAGTAGGATTTCTATAAGGATTCGGGCTTGTAGTTGGGAAAGGAGTTCGCGGGGGGTTAGGCGTTGACGGGGGGCTTAAAGGACTTACGGGACTGCCTGGGTTCAACGCATAAGGAGGAGCGGGCAAAGGCGGCGTGCTTGGGAGAATTCGCTGGCGAGTATCCCCCACCAGGATTTCGACAACGCGAATTGATCCAGGCTTGAACGTTAAAGGTCCAGCATTGCGGTCTGTTTCAGTTCCGAGCGTCTGAACTTGTATTCCGTTTGTTACGACTACGACATCGTTCGCAGGAATATTTTTAAAAACTGTGGGTTTTTTTATTAGAGAAAATGGGCCTTGTACTGAAAACTGCGAAGCTAATCCCCCTGAAACGCTAGTTCCTTTGTATCCTTGTATATTCCCAGACCAATCTTCGCCTTGTATAAAAACGATGTACCCCATATGCTTAAAAGGTAACTTAGTCCCATCAATGCTTGGCGGCACAGTGCTTTGGGGCGCTGGCGGTTGATACCAAGGCGGCAACGTCCCATCGGAAACCGGTGCCGGAAAAAGAAGGTCAAGGAGGACCCCGCCAAGAATCCCCCCGCCAAGCCTACCCAGAGAGCCTCCACCTGGACCGGCCGGAGGCTTAAAGCCAGGCGGTTTAGAAGGCGGCA
>NZ_SFBY01000267.1:0-2670 GCF_007095505.1 Microcystis sp. M_QC_C_20170808_M3Col | reverse complement strand
AAAATAGCTTCTTCATTTCGATGTTCCGAAAGATACTGACGGAGTTCTGCGTTAGTCATTTCCGAAGGTGATTTTTTCATAATTCAAAGTTCCAATTTCCCTGTTCATCGATTAAAATGATTAGACAGCAATTGACAGATAAAGATAGCGGTATCTTTCTATCAAGGAAAAGTTTTGTAAATTTCTCTACGATGTGCGACCCGTTGACAGATGATGGTTTGATTGGGTTTATCAATAGTCAGTCCAATCCTATAATCTCCAACTCTAATTTTATACTTATCTTTATGTCCTTTCATTTTATCAAGATAGCCTAATTCAAAAGGATTGTCGGTTTCTAACTGGTAAAATACGATCAACTCAATAGGAGATTGTATGTCTTTTGGCAAAGAAGTTAATTCTTTTTAAAATCTCTTGTTGTATTCAACCTTCCACATTTTTATTTTTAAGCAATTCTAAATATTGTAAGGCTTTTTCTTTGTCTAGGATTTGATCATTTTCAACTTCTTCAATGAGTTTTCCCAGGCCGTAATCCTCTAGGATTTCTTCGATTTTTTCAAATTCAGCAATGGGAATCTGAACGGCAATGGGATTTTGATCTTTGTCTAATACATAGCTTTTGTTAATTTCTAGCATTTGTTTCTCTCAATAGGATCATTTTCGCTATTTTTTGTCATGTTTTGGGCGGTATTTAACCGAACTAATTTTCTACCACTTTTCGCTTGTCTCTCCCTCCAATCGGCGCAAATCGCTTTTATATCGTAGTTGAAAGACTTGGCGTGTTCTTCTCTAATCTTATGAATTTCTTCGAGTATTTCATCTTCCCACATAGCTCATTATCCCCTTAACTCGTAAGGGGTACAGATTAGCAGTAATTTGTCGCCGAAATCCGCGCATATATTGAGAAGTTTTTTCTGAATTTGAGCATTAGTAATATGTTGACAGTTCCATGTTAACAGATAAAAGTCGCAGACAGGATGCAGGTGATCGGTTACGCTTCGATATACTGGCAATAGGTGGCTGGTTGGGGAATTGGCAGCCCTTCCTCTCAGCGATCGCAGGGCATTTTAGGATTTAGGGCAGATTTCAAAAACAAGTTGTGAACGATAGAAACAGACATCAAATTCTAGAAAAAAATTCATCCGACCCAGTAGTAAAGGTATATCATCAGACAAGCTCCAGGCAAAAACTAGCCGAACTGGGTTGAAATTACCAATCTGTGCCGAAACCAGTAAACCTCGCGCCTCGATCGAAGCCAAATTACCAGCTAAGATGACAGAGGTTGTCTGCTCTTCCCAAATCGCACCAAGTTGAACTCCAGCGCTGTAAGGCAAGACATTAACACTTGCACCCGTGTCTAACAGTGCTGAAAACTCTACGGATCTATCTTGGTATGTGAGAGATATAGGTAGTTGAGGCAAGGCATCGGGGACACCAAACCCATCGAATCCTTCGGTAAAGTTAAATCGTTGGGCATTACCCATTGTGCGTTGCTTGCTCGGAATCTAGCAGTTGAGCAAGTTGCTGCGCCGCCGCGTGTGAATTAAGCGGCGACGAGAGTAAATATGTTGCTCCTGGCTGTAGGCTTGGCTCCTCGTCCTTACTTAGTTCTGCGATCAGAAATTGCATCACCTTCAACTTGTCTGCACGAGGCAGACTTCTCAAAGTAGGGAATAGCTCTGCTATAGTCATCTGGCTTGGAGGATTGCATTACCTTTCCATTTTCTCATAAAGTTATCTATTCACCGTGCAAATTTCTCATAACTGAGCCATTTTCGAGCCAGTATTGTTTCGTTCCACCCAACCTACGAGGCTGTTGTGTTGGCGTTGAAAGCTTTGGTGTGTTCTTCTCGAATTTTATGAATTTCTTCAGCATACTTGAGAGTAAAACCGTAGGATTCCGCAGCCTTTTCCGCAGCAATGCGAGACTTAACTAAATAGTCATGGATAGACGTGCATTCCTCCGATAATCTTGTTTGAGTTTTATCTTTTTCTTGCAAAATCTCTGAGCGGATCATAAGTTATTCTCCTCTTTGAATAGTTGAAGTGGTGTGACAATTTCAGGTGTTGACAAACCAAGGCGGGCATTGATAACGCGAATATGCTTCCGTTTGTTAGCATTCGCTAGGTGGTTGCAATTCCAAGTAACGAGATATTGAATGTCGAAATAGCTGGCATAGGCAAGATGTAGAGCGTCGCCCACAAGAGACCTTGGCATGACATAGTTGGCAAGATAAAACTCGACAACTTGTTCAAGAGCAGAAGTCGGCGGTAGTAAAGGAATCGTCGAAACCAAATGAATAATTTCAGCTTTACGCGGATAGTTTCCGTTGGTTAGTTCTTGAAGCACAGCATCCGAAATATATAAATCACATTTTCTGCGATTTCCTCTAGGGTTTTACCGGTAGTAACACAACCGGGTAAATCGGGAACATAAGCAGAATAGTTATTTTCAGCTTTTTCGATAATAATCGCATAACGCACGATTTCTATTCCTCAATTATTTGATTTAATTTTTCCTTGAAAATCGTTTCTATTTCTTTATAGGACATCATTTGAGGTGCGGGATATTTAAAACTGTCTTTTTTTCGGCTTAATAATACTTCTAGTGCTTCACTAAAAATAGCTTCTTCATTTCGATGTTCCGAAAGATACTGACGGAGTTCTGCGTTA
>NZ_SFBY01000266.1:0-16700 GCF_007095505.1 Microcystis sp. M_QC_C_20170808_M3Col | reverse complement strand
TAACCTGTTTGTGCCTAAAATTTTTGCCTGTATGGGTTTCAGCTATTTTTGAGCGTAGGTACTCTCATCGAATTTTATTTTAAGTTAATTATTTGCATAACAATTACCGAAGAGCCTTTTATCATGAGTCAAATACAGAAAATATTGATAATGGGACGCATTATACACCGAGTTCATTAGTAGAATTTGTCTTGTCTAAAGTTTTAACGTCAGATTGTTTGACAACTCATCCCCGTATTCTTGATCCTTGTTGTGGTTCAGGAATCTTTTTAGTGGAAGCATTTCGGAGAATTGTGAGACATCGAGTCTATCAAAATCAGGGACAGCGATTAAGTTGGCAAGAGTTAAGAGAAATCTTAAAAAATCAGATAGCTGGGATAGAAATTAATTCAGAAGCTATCAGAATTACTGCATTTAGTCTATATCTTGCTTTATTAAATTATCAAGAGCCTCCAGACATTTTATTACAAATTAAACGAGGTGAAAAATTACCATTTTTAATTTATCAACCGAATGGGTTATCTGAGGATAATCACTTTAATAATTTAGTCTGCGATAATGCTTTTCAAGAATTTTCTAACTCAGAAGATGTGACATTATCTAGGAATTTTAGCAGTCAATGTGCTGATGTTGTTGTCGGTAATCCTCCTTGGGGATCTCCTAAAACGACCGATAGAAAAAGCACACAGGAATTAAATATCGCTTTACAATGGTGTCAAGAACGTGATTATCCAGTTGGAGATAAAGAACGTTCTCAAGCGTTTATCTGGAGAGTATTTGATTTTTTAAAAGATAATGGATGGTCAGCATTAGTGGTATCAACAGGTATTTTCTTTAAGACCCATGATAAAAGCAAAGAATTTAGACAAAAATGGTTAAACAGTGTCTTATTAAAAGAAGTTGTCAATTTTGCTCATGTTCGTGATATTTTCTTTAAATCTGGTAATAAAAACCAATCTAGTGCTTCAATTTCTCCTTTTGCTTCAATTATTTTTCAGAAAGTCAATCAGACAGAGTTAACCTTAAAAGATCAAGTTGTCACTTATTGGTCTGCTAAAAAAACAGCTATGATTAAAAATATGCCAGCTGTTATTTTGAGTGTTATGGATCGTCGTGGTATCAGACAAAGTGAACTATTTTATAATGATTATTTATGGAAAATTTATTATTGGGGAAATCATCAAGATGCTGGCTTAATTAAAGGGATACAATTATCGCAAACTTTAAAAGAATTACATGACTCTAGGAATAGTGGTCAAGGATTTTCAGAAGGGAGAAAGGATCAAAAAGATTGCCAGTTACCGAGATTACTTCCCACAGATAAATTTGAAAGATATGGTTTAATTTCTTCTTCTTGGTTTCAAAGACCACCTAAACAAGTAACTCGACCAAGAAAACCAACTTTATATCAAGGTATTCGGTTACTTATTAAACATGGTATTAGTCAGGTATCTAGAAAAAAAGGAGAAATTATTGCTCGATTGGAATCAGAAAACTTCAGTTTTACAAATTCAGTAAATTGTATCAAGTTACATGATGCTGAAGAATGGAAATATAAAATTGTATTAGGAACTTTATGGTCTTCATTATCTCGTTATTACTTTTTTCTGACTTCTAGCAAATGGGGAATATGGCATGATGGAATTTATAAGGATGAATATTTAAGTTTGCCGATTATTTTTCCAAAGGATCAAGTTATTCGGGAAAAAGTTATCGATATTGTTGAGCAATTACAGAATTGTAATCCTATAAAGTATAGTATTGAACATCCTGAAGGAAAAACTCCAGAAAAAATAGAAGCACAACTCACTGAATTAGAATATCAATTAGATGAGGCAATATTTGATGTCTATGATCTCACCATTGCTGAACGGGATCTCATTCGTGATATGTGTGATGTTGGGATAGAGTTTTACTATAATCATATCAACAGTAAAGCAGTAAAACCTGTTGAAAGCTATCCTCAACAAAATCAAGGACTTCTCAACGATATTAATAAAAACCGTCAAACTCAAAAAGGATTAGAAGGTTATTTACAAGCCTTTTTAGATATTTGGAATCGAGAATTAGAACCTGATGGTGAATTCAGTTGGCAGATTATTCGCCCTCAATTTCTGGGGTTAGAAAATCCTATGTTAGCCGTTATTTTCTCTACACAAGAGTATGGAGAAAAACCTCAACCTGTCTCCCAATCAGATCAACAACAATGGATAAAGATTCTTGAGCAATTGGGAAAACAAGAAAATGGTTTATTAGTTCCCTATAATAGCCATCAAATTTATCTTGATGGTTTAGTTCGTTCGGTTTCTGATACAGAAATCATTATTATTAAGCGTAATGAACGAAGATTCTGGACTCGTAGCATGGCGCGTGAGGATGCGGAGGCAACAATGCTTCAAATTATTAACTTACAAGAATCTCAAGAAAGGATCTAAACCTATGACAAAACCAAGTTTATTAAAAAAAGATATATGGGGTAATCATGAAAAGAGAGTTTTAGCTACTTTTAGGCTTGCTTTAGAAATGCTTCAAAAGAACCAAGAATTACCCCAAAGTGAAGATGAACTTAATCGAAAACTATGCTTTTTTGTCCGTTATGCCAACCAACAATTAACTATTTCTAATCAAGGAATAGCATGGCCTTGTATGTATGAAGCCAATAATCAACCTGATGCTGATGATAGCATTCGAGCTAAACGAGAATATAAACGACCTGATTTTCAATGGGGAATCTGTGATACTAACGAAACAAATCCTGAAAGAATGGATAAATTTTACACTTTAGAGGCTAAAAGACTCGGTTCTCCATCAAGTTCTCAATGGATACTTAACAAAAATTATATTCTAAATGGGATTAACAGATTTATATTAGTTGAATGGGGTTATGGAAAATCCGTCAGTTCGGGAGCAATGATTGGTTATATTCAAAATATGGAATTAAACGAAATTTTAAATGAAGTTAATGAGCATTGTTCACAACTAACCATTATAGAGTTAACTTTATCGCCGGAAGGATGGCAAAATGATGTGAGTCGTCTTGACCATCAACTAGAACGTCCTGATTTGCCACCTAGTCCATTTAATTTAAGACATCTATGGGTAGATTTACGAAGTAAAAAAACTGATAACAATGACGATACCTCATCATAAAAATTCATTCAAATTCTTCATTAAGCGCTCATGAATCCCATCACCCCAAAACCGAACTAAGGAGAAACCTAGACGATTGACCCTTAAAAACGCATCCTCAGCATCATAAACTGCTAATTCTAACTGATTCGGACTCATTAAAATCATCAATCGCCCTTTTAACTCAACTCTTAGAAATTGCTAAAATTGGAGTAGAAAAAGCGATAGAAACCGATGAAGAAACGGCAACCGCTTGGATAACCCAACAACTAGAAAGCTTAGGGGTAAAACTAATCTAATGAACAAAAAAATAAATCTACCAATGGAACAAATTAAAGGATTTTGTCAAAAGTGGCAAGTCACCGAATTGGCATTATTTGGTTCAGTTTTACGCGAAGATTTCCGTTCAGATAGCGATATTGATATTTTAATTACCTTTTCCCCAACTGCTAAACGAGGTTTAACCGAAACCCTACAAATGCGCGATGAACTGCAAGCAATTTTCAATCGAAAAGTAGATTTAATTGTGAAAGCAGCGCTCAAACGGAGTGATAACTGGCTAAGATGTAAAAATATTTTGGAATCAGCACAGATTATCTATGCCTCATTGTAAATTCTATCAGGCGTATTTTGCGCTATACCGATGGAAAAATAAATTAACAGAACTTTTAAAAGCGATCGCACCTTTACTCTAAGAGTGCTTTTAAAGCAAAAATCCAAACAACTATTAGAAATAGAAACCGACGAAGAAACTGCAACCGCTTGGATAAACCAACAACTAGAAAGCTTAGGGGTAAAACTAATCTAATGAACACAAAAATAGAACTACCCTGGATTTTTACCAGAGGTATATTTTTAACGGGGGAGGATGTCAACTCTCACTTCCAGAATCAACAGTATGGCCGACTTCGCTGATCCATTGAGCAATTTCTGCGCGGGATGCGGTGGTTTCTACCGTGACTATTTTATTGGCTACATCCACCGATATTTGGGCTGCCGGTTGCTGATTGTTAATCGCTTTAGTAATGGTATTAGCGCAACCTTCACAGGCAATACTAGGTACTTTTAGGGTAATTGTCATTGTTGTAACTCCAGTAAGTTTATAGCTAAAAACTAGCATAAATTGTCAGGGGTAGCTGATTTTTTAAGAGTTTATTTACCATTTCAGCACTGCCGCTTCGATCCCCTGTTCCCGACGCAGTTTACTATCTTTTTCTAGCCATTGGATGACCTGTTTATGGGTTAATTCTTCTAGGGTTACTCCCGTATCTTCGGCGATTATTTTTAGTAAGCGTAGGGAAGAAATCGTTAAACGAGTCAGGAATTTTTCGGGAGCAGTCAAGAGGGCAGCGTCCACATCTGCGGATTCTTCTGGGGTTAAAAATTGTCTGTTTTCGATCATAGTTTTATTTGGTTTCCATCCAATTGTCACCAGCTTTAATTTCTACCAAGAGAGGAACCGTCAAGGAGACAGCTTCCTCCATAGTCGTCTTGATTTTTGACTCTAGGGATGGCCATTCTTCTCTTGGTACTTCCAAGACTAATTCATCATGGACTTGCAGCAGTAATCTTGCTCGATAATTTTGCAGCACCTCCGCCAATTTTACCATCGCTACTTTAATAATATCAGCACTGGAACCCTGAATGGGCGCATTAGCAGCCGATCTTAATAATTGTGCCTCCTCGTTGTTGAGTTTGAGGCTATCTAAATCGATGTCATGCAAGGGTAGTCCTCGCAGTCTTTTTAAGAGGGGATTATCAAAGTTAAAATAACGTCTTCTACCCAAAATTGTTTCCACATATCCTTGAGCGATCGCTTGTTTTTTGCTATTCTCTAAATACTCAAATACTTGGGCATAACGTTGATGATATTTTTCAATAAATTTTCTGCCCTGTTCTACGGTTAATTTCGATTCACGGGCGAATTTTTGCGCTCCCATACCATAAATAACTCCGAAGTTAATTGTTTTTCCTAAACTGCGTTCTTCTGGCGTAATTTCCCTTTTATCAAAGAGCAATCGAGCGGTGACTTTATGAACATCTTGATTACTACGATACGCTTCTAATAAAACTGGTTCTTGGCTGAGATGAGCGAGAATTCTTAACTCGATTTGTGAGTAGTCTGCTGACACTAATAAGTAACCATCTTCGGGAATAAAAGCTTGACGAATTTGCTTGGAAAATTCACTGCGAATGGGGATATTTTGTAGGTTAGGATTGGAGGATGATAAGCGTCCGGTGCTGGTGATGGTTTGATTAAAATCTGTATGTACTCTTGCGGTTTTTGGTTCGGCTAATTTCGGTAAAGCATCCACATAGGTTGATTTTAATTTGGATAAGGTGCGATGTTCAAGGATATAATCGATTAAGGGATGATCTCCTTGTAGTTTCTCTAAAACACTTTGATCGGTAGAGTAACCTGTTTTAGTTTTTCTGGATTTTTTGCGATTGAGTGCCAATCGATCAAAGAGGATTTCACTTAACTGTTTAGGAGAGCTAAGATTAAAAGTTTCTCCGATAGATTCGTAGGCATTTTTTTCTATGTCTGCTAAGTCTCTTTCTAGTTGCTGGGAAAAGTTTTTTAGATAATTGATATTAATTTTTATACCATAATTTTCCATCTGCCAAAGCACCATCACTAAGGGAGATTCTATTTCTGAGAATAATTGATATAAAGGGGGAATTTTATTCAATTCTGACTGTAATTTTTCTCGAAGCAAATAGGTAGCGTAGGCATCTAATCCACAGTAGTTGGCAGTAGTGGGAATATCTAAATCAGCGATGGTTTTTCCCGCAGGAATACCGAGACTTTTATAACTAAGGGAAGTGATACCGGCTAAATAGCGATCGCATAAATCTTCGAGATTATGAGTTAGTTCGGGATGGAGGACATAACTAGCCACCATAGTATCAAAAACTAGACCTTTAACGGTAATTCCTTGATGATAAAAAATATCAATATCAAATTTCGCATTCTGGAAGACTTTCGGATAATTATCACCCGCTAAAATTGGTCGTAATTTTTCGAGGACTATCTCTAGATTTAAATTATCGCCGCTCTGGTGGCCGATGGGAATATAGGCCATAGCATTTAATTCTTTTCCCCAACAGCAACCGATGCCGACTAATTTGGCTACACGAGGATTTAAATCCGTCGTTTCGGTGTCCCAAGCGACGGGAAATTGTGGATTAGTGAAAGTTGTTAATTTTGCCAGTAAAGCATCTAACTTAGGAATAGTATCAATAATGTCGGGAGCAATTAGAACCGGTGGAGAAATAGGGGGTAAATCAAACAGAGACAATTGATTAGAATCAGCATCGCTAGTTAATTCTAGGGTAGGAGTACCACCTAGATGCTGTTGAATTTGATCGAGTTTCTGGAGAATTTTCTTTAACTCGAATCTTTCCAATAAAGGTTTAACTAAACGCCGATCAAAACCCCGGAGACGAAATTTATCCTCCTCCAGACTAACGGGGGCATCAAGGGCAATTTTAGCTAAATAGCGAGAACTTTCGGCGGCGGTTTTTCCCTCTAATAATTTAGTTTTTACCATTCCCTTAATCGATTCCAGATTGGTATATATATCGTCTAAGTTATCGTATTTTTTTAATAAATCTATCGCTGTTTTTTCGCCAATTCCGCGCACTCCCGGTATATTATCAGACTTATCACCGCAAAGAGCTTTAAAATCTACTACCTGTTTTGGTGTCACCCCTAACTTTTCCGTGACAGCTTGGGAATTGAATTCTGTATAACCCTGTCCCGATGTACTTTTGACCGCATTAATATCCAGATAGAGAACCGTGGTTTTTTTCTCCTCATCTACCAATTGAAACAAATCTCGATCGCCTGTTAAAATCTTGACTGTATAACCATTATCACCAGCTTGTTTTGCCAAAGTTCCTAAAACATCATCTGCTTCGTAACCCGGGGAAGTAACAATAGGAATATTCATCGATGCCAAGAGACTTTGCAGATTAGTTAAATCGGGGCGAAATTCTTCGGGAGTCTCTTGCCGATTAGCCTTATAATTGACATCAGCTTCATGGCGAAAAGAAGGGACTGCTAAATCAAAAGCAACTGCTAAATAAGTGGGTTTTTGAGTTTCAAGTAACTGCATCAGAGAATTTAAAAACCCAAAACAAACACTGGTGGGAATACCAGTAGAAGTACGCAGAGGGCCAGAACGAGACTTAGCAAAGGCATAATAGGCACGAAAAGCCAAAGAATGCCCATCGATCAGGATAAATAGCTTATTTTGCTCGGCACTGGTCATAATCTAGTCTCAAATTTGCGTGTTATTTCCATTTTAAGGATTACCGAGCCATTATTCAGCTATTAGCCTTGAATCGGCGATCGCTGAATAATGATAAATGATCACTGATCACTGATACTTAACACCTCGTCAAAAAAAAATATTTGCCAAAAAACCAGCGTAAGGGTATTTTAAGAATAATTTTATATGTTTACTTTGCGATTACATGAGAATCCTAGTTACGGGTGGTGCGGGTTTTATTGGTTCCCATCTAATCGATCGCTTGATGGAACAGGGTCATGAAGTGATCTGTCTGGATAACTTCTACACGGGGGTGCGCCGAAACATCGTTAAATGGCTAGGAAATCCTTATTTTGAGCTAATTCGTCACGATATCACCGAGCCGATCCGTTTAGAAGTCGATCAGATCTATCACCTGGCCTGTCCTGCTTCCCCAATCCACTATCAATATAATCCCGTCAAAACGATTAAAACCAATGTTTTAGGGACTATGTATATGCTAGGCCTAGCTAAAAGGGTAAAAGCGCGATTTTTGCTCGCTTCTACCTCGGAAGTCTATGGCGATCCCGATGTGCATCCGCAAACGGAAGAATATCGAGGCAATGTCAACTGCATCGGACCGCGTTCCTGTTATGACGAGGGTAAACGGGTAGCGGAAACCCTGGCTTTTGAGTATTATCGGGAGCATAAAGTCGATATCCGGGTGGCCCGGATTTTCAACACCTACGGCCCGCGAATGCTGGAAAACGATGGACGAGTGGTGAGTAATTTCGTGGTGCAAGCTTTGCGCGGTGAACCCCTAACGGTTTATGGTCAAGGTTCCCAAACCCGCAGTTTTTGCTATGTTTCTGACCTGGTGGAAGGGTTAATGCGTTTGATGAATGGGGATTTTATCGGACCGGTTAATCTAGGCAATCCCGACGAATACACAATTCTGGAATTAGCACAAGTGATCCAAGGCATGATTAATCCCGAGGCCGAATTGGTCTATCAACCACTGCCGGAAGATGATCCCAAGCAACGACAACCGGATATCACTCGTGCTAAAACCTATCTGGATTGGAGTCCAACTATTCCTCTAAGTCAGGGTTTAAAAATGACGATCGAGGATTTCCGTTCTCGTCTAAGCTAATCCCTAATCAATAAATTTAACTTAATTGTCACTGGAGTAATTATCATGCGTGTTTGTGTTATCGGAACGGGTTATGTGGGTTTAGTCACCGGAGTGTGCCTAGCACATATCGGCCATCATGTCATCTGTATTGACAACAATGAAGAAAAAGTCAAATTGATGAAATCGGGACAATCCCCCATCTATGAACCTGGTTTATCAGAATTAATGCAGTCTTCGGCAGCCTCCGGCAATCTGGAATTTTCCACGGATCTAGAAGCGGGAGTTAAACACGGTGAAATCCTCTTTATCGCTGTTGGTACGCCTGCACTACCCACGGGGGAAAGTGACACTCGTTATGTGGAAGCGGTGGCCCGGGGTATTGGGGCCCATCTCAACGGTGGTTATAAAGTAATCGTCAATAAATCGACCGTTCCCATCGGTTCTGGGGATTGGGTACGGATGATCGTCCTCGATGGAGTGGCCGAGAGACAAAAAAATCTCGTGGCTGCGGTTGGCGGTATTAGTACACTAGAACGCATCGAAGCGGAATTTGATGTGGTCAGCAATCCCGAATTTTTACGGGAAGGTTCGGCAGTTTATGATACTTTTAACCCCGATCGCATTGTTTTAGGCAGTAATAACCCGAAAGCCATTGAAATGATGAAGGAATTGTACGCGCCTTTGGTTGAACGCCAATTCGCTGACGATCCCTCCTTGCCTCCCGTTCCCGTGGTGGTTACGGATCTCAGTTCGGCGGAAATGATTAAATACGCCGCTAATGCCTTCCTAGCGACCAAAATTAGCTTTATTAACGAAGTAGCTAATATCTGCGATCGCGTGGGGGCCGATGTCACCCAAGTGGCTAAAGGTATCGGTTTAGATTCCCGTATCGGCAGCAAATTCCTCTCGGCCGGAATCGGTTGGGGGGGTTCCTGTTTCCCCAAAGATGTGTCGGCTTTGGTCCATACCGCAGAAGACTACGGTTACGAAACGGAATTACTTAACGCCGCTATCAATGTTAACAAACGTCAACGGACAATTGCGATCGAAAAACTGCAACAGGAATTAAAAATCCTCAAGGGTAAAACCGTCGGTTTGTTGGGATTAACTTTTAAACCCGATACCGATGATATGCGCGATGCTCCGGCTTTAACCATGATCGAACAGTTAAATCGTTTAGGTGCTAAGGTAAAAGCTTATGATCCGATCGTTTCCCAAAGTGGTTTAAGTCACGGTCTAAGTGGTGTGATTATCGAATCGGATCCAGAAAGATTAGCCGATGGTTGTGACGCTTTGGTGGTGGTGACGGAATGGCAAGAATTCCTCCGTCTCGACTACGGCAAAATGGTTAAAACCATGCGCGAACCCGTTTTAATTGATGGTCGCAATTTCCTCGATCCTGCGGTGGTGACAGCAGCTGGTTTCCGTTACCTCGGTATTGGACGTTAATCCCAGGAATCCGCCTTTTCAGCAGGACTGACGCGGTTGGGGAAGGGACAAGCAGCACCAACCCTTACCCCTGCTCCTAGGGGCGAAAATTGCCCAATTATGCCAGTTGAAAAACGAAAACTTCCTAGCTGACCATGGGGATAGTTGCAATGGTTAAATGATATGAACAGGAGCCACTAGAATCCGGGAGCACTCGGTAGAATTGAATTGAGAAACTAGAAATCAGTTTTAGCAATACCTATGGTTAGCTCTGTTCAATACCGCTACACTAACGAACAAGTTAGGGACTGGTTACGGGGATTACTGACAATTGCCTGGTGTGATGGCGATTATAGCGCCAGCGAACAGGAATCGATCGCCCGTTTCGCTCACGAATTAGAATTAGATGACGACCACGTTCTCTATCAATCGATTAGTCCCGAAGAATTGGCCGCAAGTTTCGGTCATGACCCCAGAATATCAGAAAACTTCCTCCGCACGGCGGTCATGGTGGCGATCGCCGATGGCATTTATTCCCCCGCAGAAGCGCAATTACTGCATAGTTATCGGGATGCTTTCGGGTTAGAAATCGAGGCCTTGTCAGCTTTAGAACATACTATCTGTGAAATTCCCGAAATTACCACGGAAGCGCAGAAATCCGAGTTTATCAGTGCCGAACATCCCCACCCGGATCTGCTTCATCCCCTCAAAGATTGGTTAGATGGGTTAGAAATGCACGATCCGCGCTTGGCCCGGTTTATCTGCAAAATGGTGCCGCCTCAATGTCCTTTTGAACGCGATATCGTGCTGTTTGGCCATAAATTAGTCCATATTCCGCCCCTGTGCAAGTTAAATCCTCTCTACGAGCAATTAGTCGGTTTACGCTTCCGGGCTTTATCATACTTAGCCGATGATTGTCAAGAAGATATTTCTGAGTATATTTAGCCAATTTAATTAAAATTGCGGCTAACATGGTATAAATATCCTGCTGACAGAAAATATCTCAGCCTCAAGGCTTTTCACTAGCTAAATCTTTCGTTAGAATTAGGTTAAATCGCCGTTAACAGAGAAATATGAGTAAAAACTCCCGACGAGTCGATTTTCCTGATTTACCCGGGCTAAAAAACCTGCGCTCCTATCAATGGCAGTGGCTAGGCCGAGATATACTCGCCGGTGTCACCGTGGCAGCCTACGCTATTCCCCAGTGTATGGCCTACGGCGACCTGGCCGGGGTCGAGCCGGTGGTGGGATTGTGGACTCTCGTGCCGGCCGCCCTAGTTTACGCCCTTTTCGGCTCCTCATCGCAACTATCCCTGGGACCAGAATCGACCACGGCAGTGATGACGGCGGCAGCGATCGCACCTATGGTAAGCCTTCAAGGAGAAAATTACGGCAGTTTAGCGGCTTTTTTAGCCCTAATGGTCGGTTTAGTCTGTCTGGTTGGTTATGTCGCCCGCTTGGGATTTTTAGCTAATTTACTCTCCAAACCGATCCTGATCGGTTATATGGCGGGAGTGGCGGTGATCATGATTGCGGGACAACTGGGTAAAATTAGTGGTTTGTCAATCCGTGAAAATACGGTTTTTAAAGAAATTTTAGCTTTTTTTCGGGGAATAAACCAATGGCACTGGCCAACCCTTAGCCTCGCTCTATTTCTGCTCCTATTTCTATTTGTCATCCAAAAATATTTTCCCAAAGCACCGGGTCCCTTGCTGGCGGTTTTACTGGGAACCCTCGCCGTCGCCACCCTCCATCTCGATCAAGAGGGGGTGGCAGTAGTGGGGAAAATTAACAATACTTTGCCCAATTTTGGCTTACCAACCCTAGATTTTTCCCAATTACTACCTCTAGTAACCGCTGCCGTCGGCATTGCCCTCGTGGGCTATTCCGATAACGTCTTGACCGCTAGAGCCTTCGCCGCACGCCATAACCAAGAAATCGATGCCAATCAAGAATTTTTAGCCCTAGGACTGGGGAATCTGGTGGCGGGTTTTTGTCAGGGATTTCCCATCAGCAGCAGCGCCAGTCGCACCGCGGTGGGCGATTCGGTGGGCAGTAAAAGTCAGCTTTACTCCTTGGTGGTGGCAGTGGTGGTGGTGGCGGTCATTTTCTTGCTCGGTCCGCTACTGGTACTCTTTCCCAAGGCCGCCTTGGGTGCGCTGGTGATTTATGCAGCCTGTAAACTGCTGGATATCGCCGGCGCTAAACGACTAAAAAGCTTTCGCAATAGTGAGTTTAATCTCGCTGTCCTGACCATGGTGGGGGTGCTAACCACGGGGATTTTAAGCGGGGTTGCCATCGCCATCGGTCTCTCGGTTATCGATTTATTGGCCCGCATTACCCGGCCCGATGATGCCGTTTTGGGTACAGTACCGGGGGTGATGGGTTTACACGCGATCCAGGATTGGCCGGAAGCGCAAACAATACCGGGGTTAGTTATCTATCGTTACGATGCCCCCTTATTTTTTGCTAATGCGGCCGACTTTAAACGTCGCGCCCTCAGCGCCATTGCCCAGGAGACAAAACCGGTAGAATGGTTTGTCTTGAATACAGAGGCACTCGGAGAATTGGATAGTACAGCCGTGGAGATTCTCGAGGAACTAGCAAGGGAATTATCAAGACAGGGTATAGTTTTCGCCCTAGCGAGGGTTAAACACGATCTGTACTTAGAATTGCAACGTTCCCGCTTGTTAGATAAAATTAGCCAAGAGAGAATTTACTATACTTTGCCGGCGGCGATCGAAGCTTTTAAAAATCGTTAACTGATAGTTAGGGGTCGAGAATGGAATCGCCTCCATCCCCTCCCATTCAGAACCTACCCGTGCATAGTTTTCGGACTTTATTGAAATTAGGTGATAGAGTTGTCTAAGTTGGGCTTCCGTCGGTTGCATTTAGTCATTATCGGCTTGATTTTAGATTATTGTTCATTTTTAGCATCATTAACTGAAAGTCACTTCCCTAACCTATTTAGCATCAGTTTAACCCATTTTTCAAGAATCTAGGCTAGAATATGAAGACAAGACGTATTGCTCTGGGTTAATCTACTCTGTAGAAGCTAAGAAGGTAATCAAAATGGCTAAATATTCGCCTCTTATCCATGTATCTCCTGAAACTATGAGTGGTGTTCCCGTTTTTTCAGGTACTAGAGTTCCGATACAAACACTTTTTGATTATCTTAAAGCAGGAGAATCAATTGATGATTTTTTAGAGGGTTTTCCAACGGTAACAAGAGAACGAGTTATTAGCTTACTTGAAGAATTTGAAAAAGAGCTTATTGATAGGGTAGCGTGAAATGAGGCTTCTTTTAGATGAATGTATTGACCGAAGATTAATGAGGGAGTTTACAGGTTATAATATCAAAACTGTTCCGCAAATGGGATGGACTGGGATCAAGAATGGTCAACTGTAAAGATAATTACAGAATCTAAAATAAACTTATTTTCCTTCCAAGATAAATTTATCTCCTGAACCAAATCGATAATACTTTTTCCCTGTTAGTCTATCTTCTGCAATTTCGACATTCTTACAGCTTATCATTCCTCTAGTATCTGAATTACCAATACGACTGTATCCAAAAGCATCAGCATAACCTACACACTTACCTGCTGATATAGGTATTAAACAGTTATATCCATCTGAAAACAGAGAACCTGATATAGTGGGATTAACTCCGTTCCGCGTACATTCATACTGACGACGAGATTGGCTAATTAAAATATCTTCACTCATATTGTTTGCTTGTATGGGAGCAGAATTAATTAATCCCACACCAATGAACATACAGAGCATTTTAATCGATCTCATAGTGAGTAGTTACTGCAAAAACAACCATAATAAGCAGAATCCTAACTAATAAGTTTAAACATTTTCAAGACGGAAAAAAACGGATATTGTCGGAAGTTTTGTTAACTATGTTTACAAATATCGGAAAATAACGGACAATGACGGTATTGTGTCCTCAAATCTTAACATTACTCCCATGGATACCCAAGAAGTCTTCCAAATGGGAAAGCATCTCGATACATTGCAATTAGGGATTTTAAAGAACGTTTTTGATGGTCAGAAATATGCAAAAATAGCAGAAGAATATAATTGTTCTGAAGGTCATGCCAGAGATAAAGCCTATGAACTTTGGCGCATTCTTTCGGAAGTGTTAGGGAAAGAATTAAATAAATCAACTGTTCGATCAGCAATTGAAAGGTTAATTGTCAGCAATAGTATTAATAATTTGGGTAATAAATCTGTAAAAATTGATCAGGTTACTTTCTGTCATAACCCTTCTAATAATCGAGAAATAGAAAATTATCATATTTATAAAACTGAAAACAATGTTATTAAGGCAAAACTAGAAACTGTTCCCAAACTAATAGGATTAGGATTAACAATCGAACAAATTGCTCAAGCTCTTGATTTAGATATACAATTAATTTTAGATAGTCTCAAACCAGAGTAACTTTGATAACTTTATCAAGATATGGATGTCAAGCTGCTTTGATACACAATTGACAAGGATAGGGAAATGGAGAAATTTCAACTAATACATCAAAACCAAACCCCCACCCCCAACACCTAGAACTGCTATCGTTAAAGAATTCCTTAAATTGTCTTGCTTAGTGTCAAAAACAATGAGCGAATTAAGTCCCGCCGCTGCTAGAGAAATTGAACGCTGGAGTTAAAGCCATCGCCTGAGTTTTTCCTATCTGCACTTAGCAAAATTTAGGGCGCGTTAGACGGCGACAATCTCTGCTTAAACTTGAATCTAACCATCCGTCGTAACGCACCTATCTATCATTAATTTATCTGGTGCGTTAGCGATAGCGCACCCTACTACTACTACTGACTCATAGCTGTTATAATTAGATCAATGTCCCAGCCAGGGGAAAAACTATGACAACTCTCGACATTTTACCAGAAGTTACCTGTCCCCCCACCGATTTATGGAGTGATGAACCACCCTTGGAAAGTGATTTACACCTGCAACAGATCATAATTCTTGAAGAACAACTGAAAAAGCGCGATTTCTGTGGTCCAGATTTTTTTGTGGTTTTAGATACAGAAAAACGTCCCCGCAAAAGTTGGGTGGTTTGGGGAGAACAGGGGAAATATCCCAATGTGATCGTCGAGATTCTTTCCGATTCTACGGCCAATATTGACCGCAATAATAAGAAAATTCTCTACCAAAATACTTTTCGCACTCCTAATTATTTTTGGTTCGATCCTAATACCTTAGAATTCCAAGGATTTACGATACTTGAGGGACAATATCAAGCTATTTCTGCCAATGACCGGGGTTATCTATGGAGTGAACAGTTAGGATTATATTTAGGCATATTTGAGCGTAAACTGCGTTATTTTACCGTCGATGGTCAACTGGTTCCCACTCCCCAAGAAGCTGAATTACAGCAAAGACAAGCAAAGGAACAGATTCTTTTAGAAAAGGAACAGATTCTTTTAGAAAAGGAACAGATTCTTTTAGAAAAGGAACAAGAACGACAGGCAAAAGAACAGGCTTTTTTAGAAAAAGAACAAGAACGACAGGCAAAAGAACAGGCTCTTTTAGAAAAAGAACAAGAACGACAAGCTAAGGAAAGATTAGCGGCAAAATTACGAGAATTAGGCATCAACCCCCAGACAATTTAGCCAGCTAAAATCTGCAAACAGCGATCGATAACCCCTTGAGTTACAATTATCTTGATTTGACTGGACAGACTTGAATGCAACTCACTCCCGAACAATACAAAGAAAAAATGCAGCGCCGCAAGGTCATCCAAGAGGAACGTTTAGCCGAAAAAATCGCTGAAAAAGGTTTAATTATCGTTAATACCGGCGATGGCAAGGGAAAAACCACGGCAGCCCTCGGTATGGTTTTACGTTCCCTCGGTCATGGTTACAAAGTGGCGGTGGTACAATTCATCAAAGGTGCTTGGGAACCTGCCGAACAAAAGATTTTTAGTGTTTGGGGGGAACAAATCGAGTTTTATGCTATGGGGGAAGGTTTCACCTGGGAAACCCAAGATAGAGAAAGAGATATAGAGAAAGCCGAAGAAGCATGGCAAAAAGCCCTAACTTTTCTCGAAAATCCCCAATATCAATTAATTTTACTCGATGAGATCAATATCGCCCTTAAATTCGGTTATCTGGATATTCAGGAAGTTATCGCTGGTTTAGCCCGAAAACCCGCTAATTGCCACGTTATTCTCACTGGTAGAGGAGCTTTACCCGAATTAATCGAGATAGCGGATTTAGTCACGGAAATGAAGTTAATTAAACATCCCTTTCGTCAACAGGGAGTGAAGGCGCAACCCGGCATCGAATTTTAACTAGGGTTTGCTGAAAAAGTTTTTCCTGGGGGTAGGGTGTGGGGTGTGGGGTGTAGGGTTTTACCGATTTTGAGGGGGTCAATTACCTAATTTTCAGGGAAAAAGTCCCTGAAATTTCCCCCCGATCACTCCCATATCTGCTACTTTTTGATTGACAAAAAGTCTAAAAGTCTTACCCAACAAGGTTTTTAGATTTATTCAGCAGACCCTATCTAGGGTTTGCGGCAAAAAGTTATTGAAAAGCACAGGTCTCTTAATCAATGATTTCACTTAGCTAAAAGCATAAGCTTTAGTTGTTGATTAATCTCTAAGTTATAACTTATTGTCATCATTGACCGAGAAAAAGTGCGGTTTTTCCATTTCAGACATAAAAAAGCCCAAAAAACCTGCCGAAGCAGGGTGGAAAGATTGATAACTAAAAAAGTAATAGCA
>NZ_SFBY01000265.1:0-16422 GCF_007095505.1 Microcystis sp. M_QC_C_20170808_M3Col | reverse complement strand
CTTGACGGTTTAAATAGACAGCACAATTATAAAGATTCTTTGATAAAAATGCCAACTTATCAAATGCTAAAAATTCATTTTTATTAAATTTGATTAGATGTCTTTGAACTAATTTCATGCTCTTCCTCGAAGCACTTAATTAAACATTCCGTTTTTCTTGTTCTTCGTCTTATTGAATACAGACGTTTTCCTTGTAACTGCCATCGATTCCACATCCTCCAAGTAGTGTCATAACTGATCCCCTTTTTCTTGGCATAATCTCATAGTTTCAACTGTAAGGTAAACTTGCACTAACCACAGTAGCAGTTGTTTGCTGTTATTTGCACACATTTTTGACAAAACTTTACAATACTAAATCCGTTGAGTATAGGCTACCTATAAGGACAGGCAATAGGGAATAGGGGGAATAAATAGGGTTTGCGGCAAAAAGTTTTTCCTGGGTGTGGGGTGTGGGGTGTGGGGTTTTACCAGTTTTGAGGTGGTCAATTACCTAATTTTCGGGGAAAAAGTCCCGGAATTTTCCCCCCGACCACTCCCATGGCTGGCACTTTTTGATTTCAAAAAAGCCTAAAGATATTATCCAACAAGGTTTTTAGATTTATTCAGCAGACCCTAACTAAAGACGTAAAAATTGATTGACTTTACAGATCGCATGGTCTAAGCTGTGTGAGTTAGATCACTCAGGTAGTCGCAAAACTCAAGTTTGAATTGCGCCTATTGGGAATTATAGTCATTTCAATTAAGATTGATAAATAAATGCCCGATTTCATGCTAAATCCAGTTATTAAAGACTCATTATCTACTTCTCCTTTTGCCTGAGTGCATGAGTGTATGAGTGCATGAGTGCCTGTCCTGATATGTAGCCTATACTCAACGGATTTAGTATAGCGGTTCCTGATTGGATGAAGTACGGCAGATGCCTTACTGGATAAGCGTTACAGTCATCTGTATGTGCCTCACGCTAACGAGAACCGCTATAGTATCATAAGGTTTTCATCGGTCCAGATTGTATCAAAATTATCTCAAATAACTTTAGTTTTATCCATAGATAAAAATCTATAACTAAAGACATAAAAGTTTATAACTAAAGACATAAAAATTGATTGACTTTATGGATTCCATGGTGTTATAGTAGGTGATGTAGGTCACTCAGTTGTATCGCAAAACTGTGTGATAATTTTTGCTTATGGAATCGTGAAATGCTTATCGGGCAAGACTTTTAGGGCTATTTTGCGGATATTCTATCAGTATAGACCTCGTTTCCACACATAAACCAGAAGAGCCCTATGATTCCTTTTTTGTCACCATCGCCTGCGGTAAGCTAAGACGCATTTAAATTGCTTATTCTTAGATTAGCCGAACCTCCCCCAATCCCTTTACTGTTGCCTCTTGCCTCGCCTCAACAAGCAGTTTAAATTACGAACAGCTTACTTGTACTGTAAACCGGTAAATTTCTACTGACGGTGACATCGGTTTGGTGGTGGAGTGCAACGACAAGTTAAGCTTCAAGTCTTTCTGTAGTGAATGCCTTTACCCTTTTCTAACTTATTAGCCATGACATCAACCACTCCTATAACTACCGCCCAATCATCAACTAAGATTGATAAGTTGTTGAAAGATCTTGTCAAGGGCAAAGATTTAAAGAGTTTCTCCCGAAAAGATTTAAGTGATCTTCTGGACAGTGTTAATTTTTTAAGTGAAATTGGATTTGATACCGACGGAAAAAGCCTGAAAAAATCGGGCAATAATACAACCTCAAGTCCTACCTCAAGTCCTACCTCAAGTCCTACCTCAAGTCCTACCTCAAGTCCTACCTCAAGTCCTACCTCAACTCCTACCTCAACTCCTACCCTAAGTACTGCCTCAAGTCTTACCTCAAGTACTGCCTCAACTCTTACCTCAAGTACTGCCTCAAGTGTCTCACTACCAGATTTAGTGGGCAGTTTTGGCACGATTAATTTACCAACTACGGTTGACTTCGGCGCTCAGGGAAGTGCACAGGTAATTGTCACCAATCAAGGACAGGGGATCGCCAGTGGTCCGAGTACTGTCAACCTGTACATTTCCACTGACGGTCAGATTGACAGTAACGATGCCTTACTCACCAGTGTCAGCACAAACTTGAACCTAAATGCCGGGCAGTCAGTCACCCTAAACTTAACGTATAACAACAATACTTCAGTCATCGCTCCGGGGGCTTACTTTCTCATCGCTCAAGTTGATGCAAATAACCAAATTGCCGAACAACTGGAAACCAATAATGTCACCAGTAAATTAGTATCGGGACTCAATACTAACGCCGTCATCGACTGGAATGCGATCGCCTTAAATGCAGTTCAAGCTGAGGGAAAAGCGGGTCGGGGAGTCGGACCGACAGTAGGTTCTCGCTTAATGGCGCTGGTTTCTACTGCCGTCTATGATACGGTCAGTGCCTTCAACACTTTATCTCCCTCCTACGCTGTAGATGTGAACGCACCATCGAATACCTCGTTGGGGATGGCGGCAGTTGGTGCTGCTTATCGAGTTCTTTCTACTCAATTATCTGGACAAAGTAGTTTGTTCTCACAGCAATTATCCAATTCTCTGGCAGAGATTCAGGACAGTGCCACCGCGGAAAGCCGGGGGTTTAATTTGGGCGTTTTAGTGGCCAATCAGAGCCTTAATTTACGCGCTAATGATGGTTCCAACAACAATACACCTTTCACTGCGCCACCGGGAGCGGGAGCGGAAGACTACGTTTGGCTACCAGAAACCTCGGGCCCCACTGCTGGGGTAGCACTTGGCGCGAACTGGGGGGGAGTAGATACTTGGACAATTGGCGCGATTGTCCCGTTTGTTACGGCCAATCAACTTGATGTGACTCTTGATGGCGATTTTGACACAAATCCTACATTGTATGCCCAAGAAATTGAAGAAGTCCGGCTCTACGGTGGCTTGCAAAACACTGCCGTCACTACCACTTTACGCAATGCAGACCAGACAGAAATGGCTGTTTTCTGGGCTTATGACCGCGCTGATACCTTCCGTCCCTACGGGCATTTAAACCAAATTGCTCAAAAAATTGCGGTGAGTGAGGGCAATACCTTGCAAAAAGATGCCAGCCTATTTGCCGCGTTAAATACCGCGCTGGCAGATTCGGTAATCGTCGCCTGGAAAGAGAAATACACTGAACTCCAACCTCGCCCCGATGACGTAATTGCTGGAGGATTTGCGGCTAATGACGGGATAGATGCTACGGTGGGCGATCCCAATTGGAAGCCCTTGCTGTCACCATTAATGGGGGTTAATTCCCCACCTTTCCCGGATTATATGTCAGGGCATTCTGCCATGGGGGGAGCATTTGCGGGAGTGATGACCGAATATTTTGGTGACAACTATGTATTTAGTACTGTCTCCCAAGAGCTTCCAGGTGTCGTTCGTAATTTCGATAGCTTCCATCAAGCGGGAATGGAAGATGCCATCGGCCGTGTTTTTGGCGGGGTTCACGTCCGGGAGGCTTGTATTGATTCTTTTGACATGGGGTTAGCTGTGGGCGAGTTTGTCGCACAAAACTTCTTTCAGCCTATCTAGTATCAAGTCGAGTTGAACAAACCTGCATCAGTCCCCACCCTCAGCAACGCACCGGTGGGGAAGGTGCAGGGGTCGGCAATTTGAGGACTCGATGTCCGAAAAATTGCCAACTAAATTTTAGGTGTATCCTGATTTTTGATATACTCCTTAAGCTTTTCAAGCGGTGGTTTGTGTTAGGCAATGGACGGGGTTATGTCACCCGATCAAACCATACTAAGTAGGGTTTGCTGAAAAAATCTAAAAACCTTGTTGGATAATATTTTTAGGCTTTTTTGAAATCAAAAAGTGCCTTAGCCAGGATTGTTCGGGGGGGAAATTTAGGCACTTTTTCCCTGAAAATTAGGTAATTGGCCACCTCAAAACTGGTAAAACCCCACACCCCACACCCCACACCCCACACCCTACCACCACCGAAAAACTTTTTGCCGCAAACCCTAATTAGGGTCTGCTGAACAAATCTAAAAACCTTGTTGGATAAGGCTTTTAGACTTTTTTGACCTCAAAAAGTGCCGACCATTGGAGTGATTGAGGGTAAAATTCCGGGACTTTTTCCCTGAAAATTAGGTAGTTGACCACCTGAAAATCGGTAAAACCCAACCCCCAACCCCCAACCCCCAACCCCCAACCCCCAACCCCCAACCCCCACCGAAAAACTTTTTGCCGCAAACCCTAATTAGTGAGCGGTTGAGAAGTGGGGAGTGGGGATTGTCAAGGCAATTTATCAGATTGGATGGTATCACTCTCTATGGGTTCTCGATCGTTGCGTTTTGAGAAACCCCAAGCAAAGAGGATAGCAATTAAACTAATCATAATCCATTCCGGCGGCACAAAATCGGGACTAATCACCCGCAACAGCAATCTTAAACCCACCAAACCGACGGTGACAAAACCAGCGTCTTCTAGGTGGGTGTATTCCTCTAACCAGCGAATAAATAAACCGGCCATAAAGCGCAGGGTAACTACTCCGATCGTACCACCAAGCAGGATTAACCAAGTATCATCGGCCACGGCGATGGAAGTGGTGACACTATCGAGGGAAAAAGCTAAATCAGTAACGGCAATTAGGGGGATAGCTTGCCAGAGAGATTGAAACTTGAGACTATGATGGGTGTGATCCTTGTCTTCAGGGGAGGCAAAGTAATTAAAGACTAACCAGAGCAAATATACTGCTCCCAAAAGTTCAAACTGCCAGTATTTAACCACCCAGGTGGCGGTAAGAATCAAGATCATACGGAGAATATAGGCGAAAACTAAGCCAATATTCAAGGCCTGACGTTGACGCTGATGATCTCCTAATCCCTGTGCTATGGAAGCGAGAGCAATGGCGTTATCTGCTGATAATACCGCTTCTAGGGCAATGAGAACCAACAGAATTAACGGGGTTTTTAGACTAAGGGTTAGAGATGAATCAAGGAGCGAGTCTAACATTGAGGCCGCAGGTAAAAATAAATGTAATCATGGCAATACTTCAGCTTAACGCTTTTACAACTTTCTTTTCTAGGGGAGATAACCGTCATCGGAGTGGGGAGATATGAATTCTTGTAACGAAATGATGCAGAGAACCCCGATGATGTCGGAAAGTATTGGATAAATATCTTTATGAGGAGATAATCAGCAATGCTTTCTGATACTCAAGTTTTAGTCGCTCTGGTAATTGCTTTAATCCCCGGGATTTTGGCTTTTCGTCTAGCGACGGAACTTTATAAGTAAAATCGCTTTCAATAAACCCTGATCCCGTCTGACCTAGCTATAGGATAGACCGATTGGGGTTTTTTGTATCTTAAACTAGGGGATAGGGATTTAGGGTGATAGGGATTTAGGGTGATAGGGAAATTTCAGCTAAATTCCCCACTACCCCATCTCCCCACTACCCCATCTCCCCACTACCCCAATTCCCCATTACCCCACTCCCCAACCCCCAATCTATGACCGCACGAACAGGAAACCAAACCGACAAAAAACCACAAAAAAAGCCAAAAAGCGGCAATAAATCCCAAAACTGGCAAGTTATCGAGATTTGGCTGCGAATTATTGCCTATAGCGCTCTTTCCATCACGGCAGTTTTTGCGATCGCTCGTTTGCTACCCTACCAACAGATCCAACAGGCAAAATTAGAAGAAGTGCGTTTGGCGGCCCAAGAAAAGGAGGAACGCGTTAATCAACTGCGGGATCAATTTAGTCGTAGTTTTGATCCTAGTCAAGCGCGGCAAGTCATGGGTGAACAAAGTTCCCGACGGGATCCTAATCAAAGACGCATTTTTTGGGTTTCTCAGTAGAATTGATCGAGATAAATGCGTTTTTGAGCAGATTATTGGGGTATTTTGCCGATGCTGGTTGTTCACAACGAAAAAATTCTCGATTTCATTAAATACCGCTACTCTCTAGGGGATATTCAGAGATTATCCTCGTTTTTGTCGGAAAATCACGTCTTGAGATTTCCCCACCTAGAAAATGGCTTATTTCCAGCAGCATTAGTCAGTATTGAGACAGAATACACGGGATACGCCAATGTTTGGCTGAGGGATAACGTTTATCTGGCTTATTCTCATTATATTATCGGACAGACAGCGATCGCTGTCAAGAATATTCAGACTTTGTTGAACTATTTTCAAAAGTTCCAAAGGCGTTTTATTAATATTATCGAAGGTCGAGTTAATCCTGAAAAGATCAGGGAACGTCCTCATATTCGTTTTGAGGGACGTACACTGACGGAAATTGACCAAGTTTGGCAACACGCACAAAATGATGCTCTTGGCTATTTTCTCTGGTTTTATTGTCGTTTAGCACGGGAAAAATATGTTGAGCTTTCCCCCCATTGTCTAGAAACAATTGCCCTATTTCCTTTATATTTTCAAGGGATTAGTTATTGGCAGGATGAGGATAGCGGTCACTGGGAAGAAACCCGCAAAATAGAAGCATCTAGCATCGGGGTTGTGGTAGCGGGATTACGGGAATTAAAAAAGTTATTAATCGAGACAGAGATAAATCTCACAGCCGAAAATCGCAGGATTACACCAGCATTTTTAACGGAATTAATTGAGATAGGAGAACAAGCTTTATACCAGATTTTACCAGCCGAGTGTCTTCTCCCAGTACCGCAGGCGAGAAGTTATGATGCAGCTCTACTTTTTTTGATTTATCCCTTACAAGTGGTGGAGACAAATATCGCCGATCAAATTCTTAATAATGTTATCGTTCACCTTCAGGGAGATTACGGTATTCGTCGCTATTTAGGTGATTCTTTTTGGTGTCGAGACTATCGCTTAATTCCCCCAGAAATCCGCACCACCGTATCAGCAGAAAGAGAAGGTTGGTTACAGGAACAAGGGAGAGGATTAAACCTAGGCGAAGAAGCACAATGGTGTATTTTTGATCCGATTATTTCTGCCATTTTTGCCCTTAAATTCCAGAGTACAGGTCAGGAGAAATATCTTAACCTACAAACCCATTACTTCAATCGTTCTCTCGGACAAATTACAGGTAATGATTCCCCCGTTGGTGAGTTTAAATGTCCCGAATTATACTATCTAGAACAGGGAAAGTATATTCCTAATGATGCCACTCCTCTCCTTTGGACACAGGCTAATTTACAAATCGCATTAGAACTAATTAAGAAAAGTTTAAGCCAATAGTGTAATTCTATTTGACCAGATAAAATTACAACTATATATAAATTCAGGATTTAAAAAATGCCTAATAACAACAATCAACCCGATATAAATAAAGCGATCGATGTGTGTATGGAGGAGTATAAAACCCTGAGAACGGAAATTTTGCAAACCGTGCAAAATCGCACTAATGTTATTGTCTTCGGAGGCGCTCTAGTTTTGACTTTACTGGGAATTGGGATCAGTCCCATCGCTAATCTTCCCATCATGAAAGAGACAACAACTGTTACTAGAATACCCACAGATACAACTACAATAGAAAAGAAAACAGGAAATACAATAAAACAGACAATATCTCATCCAAAAGCGGATAGTAATCACACAAATCAAGAAACAAATTCAACGTTAGTTATTAAAGAAAAAGAGACAGAAACAGAAAAAATATCTCGACAAAACTTTTATGATATTCCAATTGAACGACGAATTCCTTCAGCCATTATTCTAGGAATAATAGTTCCCGCTTCTTGTATATTAATCATCCTTCTTGTTCATGGAAATACTTATCTGATTGTTAGAATTGGTAGATATATTGCCACTAATATTGAGCCTAAAATTAATGATTTATACTTTAATAATTTACCCGATGGTCAAAAGCCTATTGTTTGGGAAAGCTATATGCAAACTTTAAAAATTGAAGCAGAAGAAAATAATTGGGTTACGGTCGTTTTTGGTGGTATTGCATTAGTCGCAAATGTAGGTGGTATCTTTTCCGCAGTCAACATATTAAATAATATGGTTTTTTTAGCAATATTATTAGTTCCTTTAGTAATAATTGGATATCTCTGGAGATGGAATAGTGTAACGAGACAAAAAAATTCCGAATTAAAAGACGGTGAAGGAAGTTTAAGAAAAATCTGGTACAAAGGAATTAACGCACAAAATAAAGAGGTGAAAAGTACACGAATATTTTGGAAGTCTAACTATAGAGTATGGGAAATGTATCAAATAGTAAATGATTTTAAAAATCTTCTTGATCAAGTTAATAAAATTAAACTATTTAAAAGACAAGCACAAGGAGCAGATATACAAGTCTTTTTAAATAATCTTATCAATGATTTATTTAAAAATCTTCTTAATAAAATTAAAAATTACAGTAGAAATCCAGAATATAATCCACCTTTCTATTTTAACTTAGACAATGGTGGAGGAAAACGCATTAACAATATCCCAGAATTACTCGAATTATGTATAGATAATCCCAATAAATTTAAAGAACACATGGACAGAGGAGATTTTGAGCGTTGGCTGGATAATATAGAGATAGGAGAAACCGAACTAGCAAATATAGCTCAGGCAACTCGCAAGATAGTCCCTAACGATAATGAGCGCCTACATTATTTTCTCAGAGAATGCTGTCTAGTCTTGATTGGGAGAAACCGTTAATATTTCCTAACAAAAACTTGATTCGATCGCCAACTACCTGCAAGATAAAGAAAGAACGACTCAGGATAGATAAAACTAATGACCACAGCGACACAATTCTTAAGCATTTCTGCCTTGACAAAAGAGGATTATTATGCTTGTGATTGGGTAAAATTTTCCGATGGGCTAAATCCTACTGATTACTGTAGCATTAATCGATTTTAACTGACTTGAGCGAATCAGATAGGGAATTTACAAGGGGATAAAAATTAAAATTTTTCTGATTTCAAGCTACCAACGACCAGAGCTAATCACTGAAAACTAAAAACTGATTACTGAAAACTGAAAACTGATAACTGATATGACTCGATCCTATTTTGCTACTACCGCTAGGGGACTAGAAGAAATTGCCGCTAGGGAATTAGAATTCCTAGGGGCCAAAGAAGTTAAACCCGTATTCACGGGAGTCCATTTTCAGGGAGATCTGGCCCTACTCTATCGAGTCAATCTTTGGTCAAGAATTATTTTTCGGGTTTTGGTTCCCATTGCCGAAATTCCCTGTGGGGATGGGGAGGAACTGTATGATGGCATTCAAGCCATTGATTGGCGAGATTATCTCAGCAGTGAGGAAACTTTAGCGGTACAATGTACGGGAACGAACGATCGCCTCAATCACACCCATTACACCGCTTTAAGCATCAAAAACGCTATTATCGACCAACAGCGTCAACAGGGGAATCCACGTTCTTTTGTAGATACAGAAAACCCCGACCTGCAAATTAACGCTCATATCGAGAAAAATCGCTGTGTGCTTAGTTTAGATAGTTCTGGCCACAGTTTACATCGTCGCGGGTATCATCGGGCCATGGGAGTCGCACCCCTAAAAGAAAGTCTCGCCGCTGCTTTGGTAGAATTATCGGCATGGCAGGATGATATGGCGCTTTTGGACCCTTTCTGTGGTTCGGGAACCATTGTCATCGAAGCGACGTTAAAAGCTTTAAATATTGCCCCCGGTTTATCTCGTTCCCAGTTCGGATTTCAGAAATGGCCAGACTATCAACCGGATTTATGGCAATCTTTGGTTAAGGAAGCTAAAGAAAAACAAAAATCTCAGCTAAATGCGCCAATTTATGCTAGTGATGCCGATTATGAGGTTTTGCATCAGGCCGAGGATAATGCCTATTTTTGTCAAGTGCAAGACCATATTAATTTTAGCTTGCAAAGCATCACTGACTTAGAACCGGCGAGCGATCGAGGGATTATTCTCTGTAATCCCCCTTACGGCAAAAGATTGGGCAATACCGAAGAATTAGGGGCCTTATATAAATCCTTCGGTGATGTCTTAAAACAGAGGTTTAAGGGTTGGACAGCCTATATTTTATCGGGAAACAAAGAACTGACTAAACAAATCGGTCTGCGTTCTTCCCGTCGCACTCCCTTGTATAACGGTTCTTTGCCCTGTACCCTCTTAAAATATGAGTTGTATTAACTACACCAAAACCTTGAGACTGTCAAGAGCTAAATGAACATTTTGACGAACTGAGGCAGCAGAATTGTGTAAATCCAGACGTTCAGCATCGGTCAAACGCACTTCCAGAATACTTTCCACCCCCCGACATCCTAAGCGACAGGGAACCCCCAGATAGACATCCTGTAGGCCGTATTCACCCTTAAGATAGGCTGCCGCCGGCAGTAAACGGGATTGATTTCTCAATATCGTCTCGACCATGGTACAGGCAGAGGAAGCAGGGGCGTAATAAGCGCCGCCAGTTTGCAGTAATTTGACGATTTCAGCCCCAGCGTTGCGAGTTCTCTCCACTAGACGGTTAATTGTTATCTCGTCCATTAATTCGGTAATCGGCACACCACTGACGGTACAGTAACGGGGTAGGGGCAACATTAAATCACCGTGACCACCCAAGACCATGGCATGAACGTCGGCGGTACTAATCCCCAATTCCATGGCGATAAAGGTTTGTAAACGGGAAGAATCGAGGACCCCCGCCATTCCCATCACTCTTTGGGGGGGTAAACCCGTCGCTTGCCAGACTAGATAGGTCATCACATCAAGGGGATTGGTGATGACGATAAAAATGGCTCCGGTCGAATACTTGAGGCATTTAGTGGCGGCCTCGACGACAATTTTGGCATTGACATTCATGAGATCATCGCGACTCATGCCCGGTTTTCTGGCTAATCCAGCCGTAATCACGACAATATCGGAGCCTGCCGTGTCTTCGTAGTTATTAGTGCCGATAATCTCGCTGTCGTGCAGTTCTATGCCCTGGGCTTCCATCAAATCTAGGGCAATACCCTGGGGTAAACCATTGACGATATCGAGGAGAACCACATCGGCGAGGTTTTTTTCGGCGATGCGTTGGGCCAGGGTGCGTCCGACGTTACCAGCACCAATAACCGAGACTCGGGGCGATTGACAGGGGAGGAGTGTATCGTAGAAGTCAACCATGATTTATGGATGAGGCAATATCCTCATCAGGCGGGTTCCAGTTGTTCGAGCTTTAGCCACACACTGGGGGTAGGAACATAGAATTTAATCAAAGCATAATCATCTTTTATATCCAAGACTTCTGCTGTCGAGTTGAACATATAACTGGGTAAACGGCGATCGCTGGCTAGGGCTTCGAGGCTATTTTCTAGGTTTCCCGTCACCACGCGGACTAAAGCTCCTTTCTTAATTGTAGCTGCCATGTTTTTCTCGTTAAATTTGCTTGGGGGTTTCTCCCATAAATTGTTACATATTCGGGCGGGCCTCTGACAAGAGGGTGCGGGGTGTGGGGTGTGGGGAGATAGGGGTGTGGGGTGTGGGGATTGGGGGGAAGTGGGGATTGGGGGGAAGTGGGGTGTGGGGTGTGGGGTGTGGGGTGTGGGGAGATAGGGGAATTTCAACTAATACCCCAAAACCCTAAAACCCCAACTCCCTAAAACCCCAACTCTCAACTCCTGAATACTGTCTCGGAGTCTCCTGAATACTGACTCCACCGACAAACTTTTTCAGTAAATCCTAATTAAAACTCAACCATTTGACCATAACTTAAGAGACTTTGTAGGGTTGCGAGGCGATTTTCCCAGACCTGTATTTGATAGGCAGATAAATCTTTTTGTCTGGACATCACAGATTTAAATTTATAGCTAAATCGCTTTAAAGCATTTTGAGTTAAAGTCAAATTGCGAGGGCTGGGATTATTAGCTAATTGTTCTAATAGATTAGCCATTTCGTCCACTTCTTGCCCCCAAGTTTTTAAGGTTCCCTCCTCCATTGCTAATAAATTATTCGTGATTAAAAAACTCCACTCTTGACGCAAGGAATTAAACCGCGCTGCTGCCGTTTTAAAGGGTTGACGGTGGGGTAAAGGTTCGGTTTTTTTCGTAATCATCGATCCCTGAATGCGATTAAGAATTGTTTGCAAGTTGGGATTGAGATTTTCTGTGGCAAAAAGAGCGAATCCCGAAGTGGGAAGATTGCGAATAAATTGTAGTTGATCGATCATGACTTGATCGGGTACTTTTAACAGACGGATACCGGGTATAATCAGAGCATTTCCTGCAATTTTGCGATCAAATAAAGACTGGGTTTTCTCTTCTAAAGTCCCTGTATCGAGAGCATAAGTCATTAAAAATATCAGGTCTATCCATTGATTTTGTCCCCATTCTTCCCAGTTTTGTTGAATACGATATAATCGTTCTTTTTGTTCCATGGGAAACACCGCGGCCGACATTTTTAACTGGGGGCGAATCTGTTTTAAGCGAGTAGAAACCTGCGAGACAAAAGTATCAACCTGACGGATTTTAAAGCTAGTCCATTGTTCCCATAAAGCACCCCGGGGATTTAAAGTAATCGGATCAACTCCTGTCATTTGTTTAAATAACCAACGGCTGGATTTACCATAACCATAGGTTTGATTAGAACTTTGATTCTGGAAGGGATAGCGAATATAATCTAACTGCAAGCCATCCACATCATAATTCTTGACAATTTCCTCGTAAAGAGATAAAAGATAGTTCTGTAGGTCGGGATTAGCAGGATCAAAAAAGGCCTTTTTCGTGCCTTGACTATAATCAAAAGAACCACCACTTTTATTAGTTGCCCCCCAATCGGGATTACGGGATAAAACCGGACCTAGATAATCTAATGGTTGCTCTAATACTTTATTATGAGCTTGATTAGCCGCCGCAAAAACCCACACCCAGGCGTGGATTTCCATATTGCGTTCATGGGCTAATTTAACGGCAACTTTTAGGGGATCCCAACCTCTAGTTAAAGGGTTTTGTTCGGGGGCAACTTGACTGGGATAAATAGTATAACTAGCATTAACTGTCTCGAAAAAGACCACATTAATACCCGCCTCCGCCATGCGATCGAATACTTTAGCTAAATCGTCCTCATTTTTAGCTTCTACGATCGTGCCTCTATCTAACCACATTGCCCGTATTTCTGGCTGGGCAAATTGTCGATTAGTGGGATAATTATCCCAAAGACTTCGCCGCGCTTGTAACCAAAATTCCCGCGCTTGGGTATAGGCCCCCTGGGCAATTAAATTCTGAAAATTATTTAAGCTTCCTTGGGCATTTTCTAGGGCTAAACGGAATCGTCTGGCTGTATCTGAGGTGGGGGAATTTTTCCCACGATTATGAAATGCTTGTGCTAAGGATTTATCAGTATTGGATATATTACTATTACTTGCCTCTAAAGCTAAGAGAGTCGCCCCATAACGCCCGATTAATCCCTGCAATTCCGCCGTCATCTGGCTAATTTGTTGAGGAGTTAGACTTGCTCTGGGGGGAATTGCCTCGGTATTCGGACTTAATCTCGCCGTTTCACTGGGGAGATTTTCTGAAATCTGGGGTAGAGGGCGACGGGGTGCGATCGCAACGCGCTCGCTACGCGAGATCGCTGTTGGGGTATTATTAATATTATTAACTATTGTTGAGTTTCCTTGACAATAGGGCGCAATTGTGCTATTAGAAGAACTACGATTAATGCCGTAGCGTTGCAGGGCGGTTTCTAGCCAAGCACTATCGAGGGCGAGATTAGCGACGGCATCGCTGCCCCAGCGCCAACCGAGAAAGATCGAGTTATTATTGAGGACAACGGCGGGGGGATTGTTGCGCGCCCCCCAGACGGCAACGGTTTGGCTATTAACTCCCGTGGGGATAACCACACCACCGAGGAGACTGCTGGCTAGAGGTTTTTGGTTTTTCAGTTCACCTAAATTAGTCGGCCGCAGGGTGTAAGCTTGGGAGTGAGGATAGGCCCAGTAAGCCCCAAATAGCGATCGCAATTGATTACGCACAGCAGGTTCCGAAAGATTCCCCGCCGGACCGGTGACAATAATTTTACCACCGCGATTAAGCCAACGACTCAAGACATCAGCTTGTAAACCGGAAATACTCTCGACGTTGGGGATGATTAGAACCTTAATTTTATTTAAATCCGCGTCGCTTTGCCACTGATTACTCTGGAGAATGCAGTAATTAACCCCGACATTTTGCAAACGCTCAGTGATAGCTGTCCATTGATTGGCATTTTCTTGACTTTTTAACACTGCCACCGGTGTCGCTAAAACTGGGATCGGCAGCAAGACACCCACACAGGACAAAAGACAGGCAATTAGGGGTTTTTTAAAAAGATGATCAAGATGGAAGGACGATCCCAGCACGTTTTTTCTCTTATTTTTTTTGGTTAACTCCTCCTGATTTTACCCAACTTAGCCAAAAAAGAGTATCTTTGGGAACAAAAATTGCCTCTTAGCTGTCGGCAACATGGTTTTAGGGTGTTAGGGTTTTGGGGTTTTAGTTGAAATTCCCCACTTCTCCCATCTCCTCACTTCCCCACTCCCCTATCCCCATCCCCCTACAACTGTAAGGACAATTGCCGAAAGTGATCGCCGCGATGTTCAAAACTTTGGTATTGGTCAAAACTAGCGCAAGCGGGCGATAATAACACCACTTTAGCCTCTTTTGCCGGTCCTAGTTCAGCCGCGCGTTGAACTGCCCTGTCCATCGTTTCTACACATTCATAATCTTGATAACCTGCCGACTGTAAACGACGGGCAAAATCGGCGGCAGCGTCACCAATAAGCAGCACGGTGGCGACTTTTGCCTTAATTTCAGCGATCCAAGCCCGATCATCCCCTGCTTTCGCTTCTCCCCCCGCGATTAAAATCGCCGGATTCGGGACGGATTGTAAGCCCACTGCGGCCGCATCGTAGTTAGTTGCTTTACTATCATTAATAAAGTCTAGGCCTTTATATGTACAAACATACTCTAGACGATGGGCAACCCCAGGGAAAGTGGCGATCGCTTCAGTAATGGCTTTTTTCTCGATTCCTGCCAATCTAGCGGCGGCCACAGCCATAAGCAAATTCTGCTGATTGTGACTACCCACCATTTTCAGCAGATTAACCGGGGCAATTAACTCCCCAAAAGCCACGATCCAGTTATCTTGCAGATAAACACCACGACTAGGATCGCCCAAAAGCGCATCTTTACCCTTCACAGAAGTCCAATAAGCTTGTTGCCATTGACTAACACCGATTTGACGCAGATAGGGATCATCACCGTTGAGGATTTGGCGATCGCTTCTTTGCAGTAAAGAGGCTTTAATCTGATAATAATTTTCGAGGGTTTGATGACGACTGAGGTGATCGGGGGTAAAAGTTGTCCAGATGCCGATTTTCGGCGATAAATCCCGACTGGACTCGATCTGATAACTACTGATCTCCGCAATAATCCAATCGTATTTATCGGCTTTTAAAGGCAATTCACAGGCCGCATAGCCGATATTACCGCAGGAAGGAGCATTTAACCCTGCTTTTTGAAAAATAGCGGCACAGAGGGCGGTGGTGGTGGTTTTGCCGTTAGTTCCCGTAATACCCAACCAAGGGGAAGATTGCAGATAACGCCAAGCTAATTCTAATTCTCCGATCGTATCGATGCCTTTTTCTCTGGCAGTAATTAAAATCGGGGCATCCCAAGGCACCCCGGGGCTAACCACGATAAGATTAGGCAAGTCCGAAGCCTCTAGACTGAGATTTTGACCAAGATTAACCCTAATTCCTTCCCTTTCCAGATTGGTTTTGGTTGCTTGTAAACTGGGAGAATCAGAGCGATCGCTTAATGTCACCTGCCAACCATCCCGTTTTAAGCATCTTGCCGCTGCTATTCCCGATCTTCCCAATCCAATAATCGCCGCTTTCGCCATCTTGTTGCCACTCTATTCAAGGGTCAATTTTTAGCAATCTCTATCCTACTGTGGATTAGGTCCTTGTAATAGCTATCACTTTACCAAATTGTCCGTTAAAAGCTGATACAAAAGTCTAGTCTCGTAAAACAGCAAGCGACACAGACCATCCTTACCCAGTGCCTTAAAGCTGGGTAATTCTTTCCTTTTTTCGATTCTTTGACCCTTTTCGTGGTCGTAATAGATATGAATCCGGGGATTAAGCCAAGAATGCTTAAGCTTGCCAATAATCTCAGTTTTAGCGGGTTTATTAGGACAAATAGTAACCATTGCGTGAGCATACAAGTGAGAGCGAATCAAATCGGAACCCTTCCAAGACTTTTTCACCTTGTGCTGAGGTATCCCCTGAAATTTGATAGGAATACCCTAAGCCTAGATAAGCCTGAAACTTTCTTAAACTAATATCGTGATCACCTCTAAAATAAGGTTTACCGTTGACCAGAAATCTTTCGATAGGATAGCAGTGTAAAAGCAGTAAACTTTGAGTAACCGTACCAAAAAGAAACTGTTCAAATACTCGACAATAATCCTTAAACTGCTCTAATTCCAGAATTTCTCTTA
>NZ_SFBY01000264.1:0-3895 GCF_007095505.1 Microcystis sp. M_QC_C_20170808_M3Col | reverse complement strand
TGATGTCATTGACCAGGGAATAAAGGGTTTGCCGTTTAATCCGCTCCGTGCTTGACCCACTACGAATGACTAAGCTTTCAGACTTTTAAGTAAGTTTGAGTAAGTTTAGTTGAGCGGTAAGACTTGGGTTTTTTCGATCAACCATTTATCTCCTTGCCGTACCAAATCATAGCGGAGGTTCAAGGACTCATTATAGGAACGATTGACAATTTCCTTGCCATTATGGAAATACATGGCCTTTTCGTTTACTATCGCTTCCACCGTCGCTAAATTAGGATTTTTCGTATTATTAGTAACTGAGCGCACATCCACTTGATGATCGTAGCGCCAATAGTTATTTCCCTGTAAAGCCGCCGCTCGTTTTTGCCAAATTTGCAAGGCTGAACCCGTTAAAATCTCCTTCAATTGCTCTTTTTGGTGTTCACTGCCAAAAGCCGCCGATTTTGCCCCTAACCAAGCTTGAATCGTCTCCTTGGCCGTTTCCTTGTCTAAGGGAATCCCTGCCATCACTTCCGCATTAGCCGAAGGAATTTCTAGTATGGGAGTATTTAAAGAAATCGGTAACTGTTCCCCTTGCAAGGCTGCCAAAGGAGATTGACTATCGACAATTGCCTTTACCCCCAGGGCTAAAACTGCGAGCGTTCCCACTAATCCTACCCCTAATATCGCCACTCGATCGAGTCGCAGTTTTCTGCGGGCCGGTCGTCTCCGTTTCGGTGCGACTACGGCAGTTTTTGCCGTTTCTAAGGCTGCCGGCCCGGAGTTGCCCGCTGCTGGGGGACGGGAGCGACTGGGACGACGACGAGGGGGATTAAGTGCCGGTTGACGATAGGCTGCTGTCACCACTACACTGCCCTGAGTATAGGGGGTGAGAGTTTCCCCCTGAGCGGTGGCTCTCAGGGTGGGTACAGCAGTGCTTGTCCGCTCACCGTTAACTCTAGCTAAAGACGGGTTTTGGGGACGAGACTGGGAAGAAGAATAAGCGGATTCCCTCATCGGTGTCGCTCCTAGCACTGGGTTTAAATGGGTGGGGGGGGTGTGGGTTTTCAGAACATTTACTTCCGATTCTAAGGGTTCGCTGGCCTTTTCTCGAACCTCAACGGGAACTTTTTCGTCAGGAAACCCTGACAATTTTTCTAAATAATTTTGTACATCTTCCTCAGCAAAATACTCTTTGAGTGAGGCTTTCCGCTCGACTAAATCACTAAAATGGCAGAAAACTTCTGTTTGTAACCAACGCTCACCGTAACGACATAGCCCGGGTAAAAGATCGGCAGATTGCCCAGATTGTTCCTTAATATAATTTAATATTTCTTGCTCTTGACTTTTTTCTAAAATTGTGCTTGCTCGTTCCGTCTGACCGAGCAGTAGGGCGCAGATCGATCGCTCTAGGGAGACATCCTGATGTTTTTGTAATTGCTGCAGGCGCTCGCTGGCTGCGACAATAGCGGCGGGTTGTTTTTGGGCGAAACCGCGGGCGATCAAGGCATAGACTAGCAGATAATTACCCACCGCCGAGGGGCGTTGTGCCTCTTTTGCCCAGATTTTCTCCTGTTCGGCCTGAGTTAAATAAACCCGTAACTGTTGAATAAAGCGTAAAAAATTATCCACCCCCAACCCAGAGCGATCGTCGCCCTGGCCATCGATGCCGCCGCGAGCGGCCAACATCTCCTCCAAGAGATTTAAGCCGCGCTGACGGGCAAGACTAGGTTTTTTTTCTTGGGATAACAATTCCAGAATCCGGTAGGGACGCAGGCGATCGCAATCATGGCGAATCTCGCTGGCCACTTGCGGGAACATTTGTTCTTGTTCCAAGCAAGTCAGGGCTTTGGCCGCGGTGCTGGCCGCCTGTTCATAATTTTTATCCTGCCAATATTCCCGACTTAATTCCCCGTAGGCCAAAGCCAAGGTTAAGATCATGTCTGGGCGAGTAGTTGGCTCTAAATCTAGATAAGTTTCGGCCAAACGAATCACTAACTCGTATTCTCCCAACTCTTGCAGGATGAGCAAAGCTCCCACCAGATCGGCGGGGGCAATGGTAATCTGGGGAGTGAGATATTCCGGGGAAGCGGCGGTCACTTCCCCACCGTGAGAATCTAGGTTTTCGGCGCTGCTTTCTGGGTTGAGAAGCAGGGGATTGGGGTCAAAAAATTGAGCATCGTAATCACGACGGCGATCCGCAGCACTTAACACTTGGTAAGCTTCATCTAACAAGTGCTGACGGGCAATGATCGCTGTTTGACTGTATTCTTGACGTGGCAATTGCCGTCCCCGGTCGGCGTGGGCCAAATCAATCTGCTCGGCACTCACCTGAAAGGGGATTCCCAATATCCTGTAGTAGTCGAGAGGAATTCGCACGGTTAGCTGTACCTCAACTCTGGAGAGTCCTTAGTGAATTAAGTGATGTAAGTGAGAGCGGAGCGAGTAAAATAACAAGATACCATCTTATCCTAGCCAATCTCTGACTGACTAAGATTAGATTTGAGAGAGAAAATACCAAGAACCCCTTGGTTTAAGACCAAAAAATTCACTGCCAGAATTCTCGAAAAATCTACCGCTTCCTCTCCCCTTGCCTTTTTGTTGTCTAAATGATACTACAGACCCTATGATTTCCGAACGTACTTTACCAACCTTTAATCCTGCTTCCATCATTATTACCAAAGCTGAAGGTCTTCGCCTATACGAGGATATGGTTTTGGGGCGGATGTTTGAAGATAAATGTGCCGAAATGTATTATCGGGGCAAAATGTTCGGTTTTGTCCACCTCTACAACGGTCAAGAAGCGATATCTAGCGGTATTATTAAAGCCTTGCGTCAGGGAGAAGATTACGTTTCTAGTACCTATCGCGATCACGTCCACGCCCTCAGCGCCGGAGTTCCCGCTCAAGAGGTAATGGCGGAGTTATTCGGCAAAGCTACCGGCTGTAGTAAAGGACGGGGTGGCTCCATGCACATGTTTTCCGCCGAACATAAGCTTTTAGGGGGTTACGCTTTTGTGGCCGAGGGGATTCCCGTCGCAACCGGGGCGGCTTTTCAAAGTAAGTACCGTCGCGAAGCCATGGGTGATGCCAGTGCCGATCAGGTAACGGTCTGTTTCTTTGGGGATGGGGCGAGTAATAATGGCCAGTTTTTTGAGTGTCTGAATATGGCCGCCCTCTGGAAGTTGCCGATTATCTATGTGGTGGAAAATAATAAGTGGGCGATCGGTATGGCCCATGATCGAGCCACTTCTCAACCGGAAATCTATAAAAAAGCCAGTGTTTTTAGTATGGTCGGCGTGGAAGTGGACGGTATGGATGTGGTCGCCGTTCATGCCGCCGCCAGAGAAGCTGTGGCCCGCGCCCGCGCTGGCGAAGGACCGACTTTAATTGAGGCCTTAACCTATCGTTTCCGGGGTCACTCTCTGGCAGATCCCGACGAGTTACGCAGTGCTGATGAGAAACAATTCTGGGGCGAAAGAGATCCGATCACTCGCTTTGCCGCCTACCTCTACGAGCGAGATCTGGCCACGAGAGAGGAATTAAAAGAAATCGAGGAGAAAATTCTAGCTGAAATCGAGGCAGCGGTTAAATTTGCCGAATCTAGCCCTGAACCCGATCCTAGTGAACTAACTCGCTTTATTTTCGCTGAAGACGAGTAATTTCAGTGATCGGTGATCAGTTACCAGTTATTCAGAGTTGAGTTTTCAGTTCACTGATCACTGTTTATTGATCACTGATTGCTGATCACTGATTACTGATCACTGATTACCGAAATTTTGGGTTAAAGCCCCGTCTTTTTAGGACGGCTTTTTAAACTATAGCTTGTTAACTTAACTTTTATTGTGCTATACTGATTTTGTCTAAGTACCCCCTGCGTAAAATGTTTGTCTTAGAGTTTAAAGTTAAAGCTAAAA